>JAYUAV010000543.1:0-5587 GCA_043741175.1 Verrucomicrobiota bacterium | reverse complement strand
AACGTCGTCTGCGCGTCGCCTGTAATTGTCGGGACGAACCGCGTTCTTTTCTCAAGCGGCTACGGCGTGGGCGCGGAGTTGATTGAGATTTCCCGCGCCAGCACGAACCGGCTTTCCGCGAAACTCGTCTGGAAATCCATTCGCATGAAATCCAAGTTCGCCCACATGTTTGCGCGCGATGAAAATCTCTACGGCCTCGATGACGGCATCTTCGCCTGCGTGAATCTGGCTGACGGCTCGCAACGCTGGAAGGAAGGTCGTTATGGTCACGGTCAAGGTTTGCTCGTGGGCGAAAACTATTTGCTCATGGCAGAATCCGGCGAACTGGTGTTGCTTCATCCCACGGCGGAATCACTGAATGAACTCGCGCGCTTCCGAGTTTTTAATTCCAAGACCTGGAATCCCATCGCACTGTCGGGCGATCTGTTGCTGATGCGGAATGATCGGGAGGCGGTTTGTCTGCGATTGAAGTGTGTTCCGTGAATCACAACAGGCAGCCGCTCGAAGCTTGTTTCCTCAATCTGAATCAGCGACAACCAACGCATGTTGTCCATCGTCAACGTCGCTATCCACTCCAGCCAATCGCCTGAAAATGTGCGGTGCGATTTGTTGGAATCACTGCGCACGCGGTGCGTGAACCACAAGTTTCATTACGACTCGGTCAAGCAGACGAACAAATGGCTCGCGTTGCATCAGTTACATTCACCGTCGCGGAACGACCGTGATTGCACGGCCACTTACAATCGCGCCTTCGCCTCCGCTGTAAAAACAATCACGAGCCGGGCTGTTCATCTCATCGGCATCGGCTGCGGTGGCGGCCAGAAAGACACGCGGCTGCTCAAGTTGCTCAAATCCTCCGGCAAGACAATCAGCTACATGCCCTCCGATGTGAGCGTGGCTATGACGCTCGTGGCTCAACACGCTGCTCTCGCGGTGCTGCCCTCGGAAAAGATTTTTCCGCTCGTATGCGACCTCGCGACGGCGGACGATTTGCCTACAGTTCTAGTCACGCACCACGCACCACGCACCACGAGACTCATCACATTCTTCGGCATGATCCCGAATTTTGAGCCAGACGACATCCTGCCCAAGCTCGCGGCTCTGGTACGACGCGGCGACTCGTTGCTCTTCAGCGCGAACCTCGCGCCAGGTCGTGATTACGCCGCCGGAGTGAAAAGGGTTCTGCCACAATACGACAACGAACTGACTCGCGACTGGCTGCTCACGTTTCTGCTCGATCTGGGTGTCGAGCGCAGCGACGGCGAATTGAATTTCAAGGCCGAGCGTAACACTGGCGCGCTGCGACGCATCGTGGCACGCTTCCATTTCCGCAAGTCGCGAAGTCTCGCAGTGGAGGGACGACCGATCCGTTTTCTTGCCGGAGAAACGGTGCGGTTGTTCTTCTCGTATCGCTACACGCCGGAGTTGGTTCGTGCTGAACTGGCAAAACACGGATTGCTCGTCTGCGACCAGTGGATCACCAAGTCAGAGGAAGAAGGCGTGTTTCTCTGCCGCCGACGATGAGATGCGGAATGTCGTGATCCGCCAGCAATGTCGCCACTGCGCGGGCAGTCTCCACTACGCCGGAAGTTCCGGTTCAATGTAGGCGTCGTGGTTCGTCACGGTGACAGAGTCGCATCTGATGAAGTCGGCTTCAATTCATTTACTTGGCGCGCGTCAATCGTCATTCGTCATTCGTAAATTCACAGCACCACTTCCGTCCCTACGCCTTTGTCGGTGAAGATTTCGAGTATCACGGAGTGCGGAGACCGGCCATCCACGAGCGAAACTTTTTCTACTCCCGCCGTGATCGCAGCCACAGCACTATCCACTTTGGGAATCATTCCCTTGTCCACGATGCCAGCGGCTTTGAGGCCGGGCACTTCACTTGTCTGCAAATGCGTGATGAGTGTGGATGGGTCTTTCGGGTCGCGCATCAGGCCGGGCACATCGCTCATGAAGACGAGCCGCTTCGCCTTGAGCGCGATGGCGACTTGAGCGGCGGCGACGTCGGCGTTGCAGTTGTAAATTTTACCGTCCTCGCCTCGTGCTGTGGGGCTGATGACGGGCGTGATGCCTTTGGAAATACATTCGAGCAATGGCGCGGTGTTCACACAGATGACTTCACCGACGTAGCCAACGTCAATCTTTGCGCCGGGGTTTTCCTTGTCATCGAGCAGCATTTTGCGACAGCGAAAAATATCCGGCCCGGCGAAACCCTTCGCCACGCCGCCGAGCGAATTGATCGTGGCGACGACTTCGGGATTGATCTCGCGTGACAACACATCGTCCACGATCTGCACCGTGGCTTCGTCCGTGACGCGCTGGCCTTGGATAAAATTCGCCGCAAGCCCGGCCTTCTCCATTGCGCGGGTGATGGCCTTGCCGCCGCCGTGAACGACGACGGGGTTGATCTCAACGGCTTCGAGAAAGACGATGTCACGCGCCACGCCATTGCGGACGGCGGGATCAGGCGAGTCCATGAATGACCCGCCGTATTTCACGACGAATGTTTCGCCGCTGAATTTCTGGATGTAAGGCAACGCTTCGAGGAGCGTCGCAGCTTTCGCAATCAAGTCTTGCATGAGCAAATGAAAGAACGCCGCGCGTCTTGTTGCAATCCTTGTTTGCGTGACTGTCGGAACCCCAGTTTTTTGCGGATTGACCGGCATTTCTGCGCTCGCTACCCTCCGCGTCCCTGCAAACAGGGGTTTATGCGACATACCATCTCAGTTCTCGTGGAAAACAAGTTCGGCGTGCTCACGCGCGTGGCGGGTTTGTTCAGCGGACGCGGCTACAACATTGATTCGCTCAATGTCGCGCCGACGCACGACAGCACGGCGTCCCGCATGACCATCGTTACGCGCGGTGATGACGCCACGGTCGAGCAGATCGTCAAGCAGCTCAATAAATTGCCCGACGTGCTCAAGGTGCAGGATTTCCGTGAGGGCGAATATGTGGATCGCGAACTTGTTCTCGTGAAAGTTTCCGTGGATTCCAAGGCTCGCGCCGAGGTGATGCAGATCACCGACATTTTCCGCGCGAAGATCGTGGACGTGCAGCCAAAGGCGTTGACCATCGAGATCACTGGCAACGAGAGCAAGATCGAGAAGTTCGTCGCATTGATGGACGGCTTCGGCATTCTCGACCTTACCCGCACGGGCAAGGCCGCGATGCCACGGAAGTAACCTGAATTTCAATCGTAAATCGTAAATCCAAAATCATAAATCCGACCATGCCTGCTAAAGTCTATACCGACAAAGACGCGAATCTCGCCGTCCTGAAAAACAAAACCCTCGCCGTGCTCGGCTTCGGCTCACAAGGCCACGCCCACGCGCTGAACCTCAAAGAGAGCGGACTCAACGTCATCATCGGTCTCTATGAAGGCAGCAAGTCCATTGCGGCGGCGGAAGAAAAAGGATTCAAGGTTTATCCGACGGCGGAAGCCGTGCGCCGCGCCGACGTGATCTTCGTGGCGATTCCTGATACGAAGCAACCGTCCGCCTACGAGCGCGACATCAAGCCGAACTTGACCAAGGGCAAGACGCTGTTGTTCTCGCACGGCTTTGCGATCCACTTCAAGACCATCGTTCCGCCGAAGAACGTGAACGTGATCATGGTCGCGCCGAAAGGCCCAGGTCACATCGTGCGCCGCCAATACACCGAAGGCAAAGGCGTGCCGAGCTTGATCGCGATTTACCAAGGCGGCAAAGAAGCCAAAGCCATTGCGCTCGCCTGGGCCAAAGGCATCGGTGGCACCCGCGCCGGCGTGATCGAAACCGACTTCAAGGAAGAGACCGAAACCGATCTGTTCGGCGAACAAACCGTTCTCTGCGGTGGCGCGAGCGCGTTGGTGCAGGCGGGATTTGAAGTGCTCGTCGAAGCCGGTTACTCCCCCGAGATGGCTTACTTCGAGTGCTTGCACGAATTGAAGCTGACGGTTGATCTGATGAACGAAGCGGGCATCGGCGGGATGCGCTTCTCGATCTCCGAGACGGCCAAGTGGGGCGACGTGAGCGTCGGCCCGAAGATCATTGATGCGAGCGTCAAGAAGCGGATGAAAGCCGCGCTCAAGGACATCCAATCCGGCAAGTTCGCCAAAGGCTGGATCGCTGAATACAAGGGCGGCTACAAGAAATACAACGCACTGCTCAAGAAGGGCACGCAACATCCGATCGAGAAGACCGGCGAACGTCTGCGCGGTTTGATGCCGTGGATGAAGAAGCGTTCCATCAAAGGCGCGCAGGCTTCTTACTAGGCGTTGAAGAATTCCAAAGCCGCCGTGGCGAAAGCTGCGGCGGTTTTTTATTGAGGGTGGGTTGCCACGCTGCAAGGTTCTGTCGCCAAAGATTGCGCGTTGACCCGTCGCGTTCTCCGGTTATCATCCACGCTCGTTTACTTCTTAAACCTGAAACTGAAATCGAAAATTATGGCAGTGAAAGTAGCAATCAATGGGTTCGGCCGTATTGGCCGCCTGGTCTTCCGGGCGTTGGTCGAACAAGGTCTCGTCGGTAAAGACATCGAAGTCGTCGCGGTCGGTGATATCGTTCCCGCCGACAACCTCGCTTACCTCGTCAAATACGACTCCACACAGGGTCGCTTTGCCGGCACGGTCAGCTCCAAGAAATCTGCTGCCGATAAACTTGAAGACGATGTGCTCGTGGTCAACGGCAAGGACATCCTCGTCGTCAGCGCCCGCACGCCTGCTGAATTGCCATGGAAAGCTCTTGGCGTGGACATCGTCATCGAATCCACCGGCCTCTTCACCGATGCCGACAAGACCAATCCGAAATCCGCCTACGGCCACATCACCGCCGGCGCAAAGAAGGTCATCATTTCCGCTCCCGCCAAGAATGAAGACATCACGGTCGTCATGGGCGTGAATGATGAGAAATACGACGGCACGAAACATCACATCGTTTCCAACGCCTCCTGCACCACAAACTGCCTTGCGCCGGTTGTGCATGTGCTGCTCAAGGAAGGTTTCGGCATCGAAGAAGGTCTGATGACCACCATTCATGCTTACACCGCGACGCAGAAAACCGTGGACGGTCCGAGCAAAAAGGATTGGAAAGGTGGCCGCACCGCCGCGCAAAACATCATCCCGTCCACGACTGGCGCGGCCAAAGCCGTTGCGCTCGTCTGCCCCGAAGTGAAGGGCAAGCTCACCGGCATGGCGTTCCGCGTGCCGACGCCGACCGTCTCCTGCGTGGACCTCACGGTCAAGACCACGAGGGACACCAGCTACGCGGAAATTTCCGCCGCGATGAAGAAAGCCAGCGAAACCTATCTCAAAGGAATCCTCGAATGGACGTCGGACGAAGTGGTCAGCACGGATTTCATCCATTGCAAAGCCTCGTCCATCTTCGACGCCGGATCGGGCATCGAACTGAACAAGCGCTTCTTCAAGCTTATCAACTGGTATGACAATGAGTGGGGTTACAGCAACCGCGTTGGCGACTTGATCAAGCTCATGCTCGCGAAAGGCTTGTAAGCCAGCGAACAGATTTCACGAACGGCGATCCGGCAACGGGTCGCCGTTTTTGTTTTGGCGATGGAGTATCGATCTAAACCCAGATCCAACCGG
>JAYUAV010000542.1:0-3627 GCA_043741175.1 Verrucomicrobiota bacterium | reverse complement strand
GGGACGCAATGACATTGAACTCACGGCCATGAATCAACGCGCCTTCAAGCCCGCCAACCTTTTCACTCACGCCGCTGATGCCGTGGACGCCATTCGCACCGCGTTCGTTCAGGACGTGCGCGGTGTGGATCAAACCGTGCGCGCGTTGCATCGAAAAACCGGCCCGCGCGATGTTTACATGGTCATGGACGCAAAGCCGGATTCGGTCGTGGAGTTCCGCGCCAAAGGTGCCGTTGAACTTTGGGACGCGTGGACTGGCAAGGCGACTCCGTTGCAAGTGATGGCCGAGACGGCCACGGGCACGCAGGTTCAACTGCCGCTGCAAACCAACGAAGCGCAGGTGGTGGTTTTTACTCCGGGAAAAAAGCACGCCAATCCTCCGCCGAAGGATGAGCGTTCAGAGAAAGTGACGCTGTTGCCGGATGAATGGAGCGTGGCGTTCGTGCCGACGATGGATAATTCCTACGGCGATTTTCGAATGCCGGTCACGGCGGAGAACCAGCAGATCGGACTCGAAGCGCGACGTTTTGCCTGGGCGCGTGAGACGGAAACGTTGGCGAAGACGGCGATGTTGCCCGCAACGGATGACCAGAGTTGGGAAAAGAAACTGCACGGCTTCGGCGCGCAGTTTTATTTGCTTGGTCCAGTTTCCAACGACGTGGATGCCGCACAACTCGATGCAGAATTGGCCAGGCTCAAGGCAGTTGATCCCGCCGTGCCAATCACAGTCGCGGGCAAAACACTGATGTGGCAGACGTATGATTTTTCGTGGCGTTACGGCAAGGAAGGAGATTCCGGTCACCAAGGCTATCACGGCCTCAAGCGCACGGTGACGGATGACTTCATCTGTTTGGGCGAAAAAGTTGGCGGCCTGAACGAATCTCGTTACGTGGATAAAACCAATGGCGGTCGGTATTATCTGTGGACCAGCGCGACTGTCGCGCAGCCGACGAAGGCATCGCTGATTGTAAGTCACGACGCTCCAACGGATGCGAGCCACACCTCGCCGATCATCACTCCCGCCGCTGTGTTTGTGAACGGTGCGAAGGTCAACGATCTCACCGCAACCGTATCGCTGCACGCTGGCGCGAATTCGGTGTTGGTGCGTTACGATCACGGTGGTCGCGGTCACTTTGTGATGCGACAGCAAGGTGTGCCGTTGCCGCAAACCAACCAACCCCTCGCGATGAGTTGGTATGGTGATGAGGGGGTGATTCCTTTCGACGTGTCCGCAGGTGGGAAAACTGCCGAGTGGTTACGTTTTCTCTCCGCACCGGGCACCACGGCGATTCGATTGCAAACGAAGGGTCAGGTCGAAGCGTGGCTCAATGGCGAACCGATGACGGATGCAGGGCAGGGGAGGTTTGCCGCGAAGAAACCGACGACTCACGCGGCGGTGTTGGCGTTGCGAGTTAAACCCAAGACTGGTTTCAGCGGTGGCGCGGTGATTCCTGAACCGGTGATTGTTGAAACGGATGGCAAAGGCGTGATGGCTTTGGGCGACTGGTCGCAGATGGGAATCCTCACCAACTATTCGGGCGGCGTGCGTTACTCCACCCGATTCACGCTGACCAAGGAAGAGGCCAAGGCGAAAACCGAACTCGACTTGGGACGCGTGGTGGCGACTGCGGAGGTTCATGTGAATGGTAAAAAAGTCGGCGTGCGCGTCGCTCCGCCGTGGCGCGTGGATGTCACCGGATTTTTGAAACGCGGCGAGAACACGGTCGAGGTAATCGTGTACAACACGCTCGCGAATCATTATCAGACGATCCCCTCCAGCTACCGTGGGAAACCAATCTCAGGATTGCTAGGTCCAGTCCGCCTGCTGTCGCGTGAGTGATCCTAAGAGCCTGTTTGAAAAGGCACATTGGCTGGAACGCGCGCTTTTCCGGAGTGTGCCCGTCCCCGGGCACAGCAACGTCCAACAACTCAGTGCTGGCTCTTTTTCGATGGCGTCCTGCTTTGCCACGTCGCTGCGCCCGAGGACGGGCGCACTCCGGGTCGGAGTTTTCAAACACGCTCTAAGCCTAATGCCTTTCGGAAATTCCCGAACGGGTGGGCTGTGGTATTGACGGAGCGCCGGTCTGCGACCGGCTTTGCGGTTGGAAACCTTCGGCCCGTGTGGTGTTTCTGTGAAGTGTGGCAGCACCCGTATCCACCAATCCATAAGCCGGTCGCAGACCGGCGCTCCGACCGCACGGCGACACTAGCGATGGAGAAGTTTCTCAATTTGGGCGGCCACCTGTTCCGACTGGACGGCGATCCCCTCGCGGTTGAAATGCACGTTGTCGCTGTGGTACTCGGGATGGTCTTTCACGGGCGTGTTCAGATCGTTCACCGGAATGTTCTTCGCTTTCACAAATTCCAGCGCAATGACATTGCGAGCGGCGACACGTTCGTTTGAAGCTTGCGTTGGACTTCTCGGCGGGCTGTTGGTGGTTTGCTTGAGCGGCGTCGTGGCGGCCCAGATCAACTTCGCGCGCGGCGCGTGTTTTCGAATGGTTCGCAGGAATCCTGGAAACGCTTTGCGGTATGCATCCTCGCTGTGCTGCCATCCGTGCATGCCGTTGTTGAAATGGATCACCTCAAACCTGGTGTCATCGAGCACGATCGCAATTTGCTGGTTGAGCATCGGGTCGGTCAGGAAGGCAGAAGTCGTCAATCGTGACACGAAGGCTTTACCCGCCAGCCGTTTCTCGACCTCGGAATAGTAGCCGCGCGTGATCGAATCGCCGATGAGGAGCACGCGCGGCAGATTGGTTTCGTTGGCGTGCGAAATCCAGATGTCGCACCACTCGATGCTTTCTCTGGCTTCAGGCGCAAATGCGGCAGGAACGGTGGTCGCCGTGGCGGCAAGGAAAAAACTGAGGAGGAATGTTTTCATCGTTTTGTTTTGGGGGTGCGGACTCGGATCAGGTCGCTTCAAGAATCACCTGGCTGCGCGCAAGGCTCGCTGGAGCGTCGGCTGCATTTCGTCAGCCATTCGCATGAAGCCGAGATCAGTCGGATGAACGCGATCCACCGTGCCTTGACCATCATCGCCGAGCAGTTTGTCTCCCCGGATATAAAACAATTTCCGATCACCCGCTTTGACGCGTTGCTCGAAAATCTCGCGCAACGCCGCGTTGGATTTGGAGTAGCCGCTGCGCCGCGATTCCACCACTTGCGCGTCACCGACCTCGATGTGTTCCACCAACACTATTGGCGTTTTCGGATGCGCTTCACGCAGGGTCGCAAGGAACGCCGTCATGCGTTCGCGCACGGATTCAGGTTTCATGTTGGGCAACGGATCAAGCACATAGACTGCCGGATCAATTTCGGCCAACAGTGCCGCGACTTCCGGTTCACACAATGCGTTGCCGGAGAAGCCGAGATTGATTGTCGCGTAATCGAGTCGCCGACCGAGGATCGCCGGATACGCCATGCCCGGTCGCGACGCGCAGCCGCCTTGCACGATGGACGTGCCGTAGAAAACGATGGGTTTCATTTTCGCCGGACGAGAAGGCGGCGGCTCGCACTTCGCTTCCGTCGGCACGCCGATTTCAACTGACTCAACGCCGTTGTAGAGCGGGAGGTAAAGCAGGCACTCGCGCGGCTGCGGCGTCATTCCGGTCGTGAGCCGATGCT
>JAYUAV010000541.1:0-7827 GCA_043741175.1 Verrucomicrobiota bacterium | reverse complement strand
AGGCATGTCGTGGGATGCAGGTCACGGATTTCATCGCCGCGAAGCAAGAGTTTTGGGACAGATTCACGATGGATGACCTGTATGGAATGGCCTAACACGGAGATAGGCCGAAGTGTCCGGTCCGTTCTCACAAACCCACAATCGCCGGATCGTCTCTATTGAGTCCGTGCGTTGCCTTAAAGGATTCGCTTTCGGAGCGCGGCTGTGTCGAAGACCAGCCGCAGCGCGTCAATAAATCCGAGGTGTCATCAAATCCAAAATTTACTGTCTGGCAACACTGCTGCGGCTGGTCGAGGACGACACAGCCGCGCTCCGTTGAAGCATCCACACCAATCGCAATCCCTCCAGCGTGAGGTTTGGTTCGACGGCTGAAATCTCCGGCAACTTTGATGCGATCAGCTTTGCGTATCCGCCCGTCGCCACCACGGGCAATCGCTTCGCCTTCAATTCGCGTTTCAATTCGCCGATCAATTCGCGCACCAATCCGCGATAGCCATGCACTGCACCGACGAGCATCGCATGTTCGGTGCTTTTGCCGACGGGCGATTTGACCTCGCGAATCTTGATGCGCGGCAGCAACGCAGTTTTCTCGTGCAGATATTCCGTCATCGCCGCCAGCCCCGGCGCGATAATGCCGCCAACGTAGTTGCCGCGCGCATCCAAAACATCGAACGTCACCGCCGTGCCGAAATCCACCACGACAGATGGCGCACCAAAATGATGCCGCGCCGCCACAGCATTCGCCAAACGATCCGGGCCTATGCTGTTCGGCTTGGGATAATCAATGCCCACGCCGCGAACCGTTTTCGGCGTGAGTTCAACTGCTCGCAATTTCCAGAGTGAACGAATCACGCTCTGAACCTTCGGCGTCGCGCGTGGCACGACGCTACAAATCGCCGCGCCTTCGGGCTTCGCTTTGCCAACGAACCGCAGCAGTTGTTTCGTCGCGTCGCCCTTCAGCCAAGCCGCAGTTGGGATGTCCGCGTGACGCAGCACGCGCTTGTCGTCCGCCAAGCCGACGTGCGTGTTCGTGTTGCCGATGTCGAAGAGTAAAATCATTTGTCCAAAGTCACATCACCGCCGATGACGCGTTCCAATCTTCCGTGTTCCGTGCGCAGCAGCAAAGCGCCGTCTTCATCAAGTGATTCAGCGCGACCGCGCAATCGCCGTTCGCCGATGCCGACGATTACCTGTTTGCCGATGGTGGTGCAACGCTCCTCCCATTCGTCTGCCAACGCAGAAAATTTCCCGGCGCACACGCGCGCGTAATCGCGATCCAGTTCGCGCAGAATCTCCGTAGCCAGTTCCGCGCGTTCGACGGGCTTGCCAGATTCGATGCGTAATGACGTCGCGGTCTTTCGCAACTCGGTAGGAAATTCATTGGCCGTCAGATTTACGTCCACGCCTACGCCAAGGATGATATGCTTCACACGATCCACCTCCGCGCTCAACTCGGTGAGGATGCCAACGACTTTCTTCCCACCGATCAGAATGTCATTCGGCCATTTGATCTCAGGTTTAATACCCGTGACGGAATGGATCGCGCGCCAGACCGCAGCAGCAGCGGCAACGGTGAGTTGTGTGGTTTCCTGCGGACGCAGGTTTGGGCGCAGCAGAATCGAGAACCAAAGCCCCTTCCTCGTGGGCGAAGTCCAGACGCGACCGAGTCGTCCCCGACCTTTCGTCTGCGATTCGGCGAACACTACGACGCCTTCCTTCACGCCATCGCGCGCGAGTTTTTCCACGACATCATTTGTGGAAGTCGTCTGCTCAAAGACACGGATGTCGCGCCCAATCACTTTTGTTTTGCCGAGCCGCGCGAGCAGATCATCCGCGTGCAAAACGTCTGGCGTGCTGATGAGGCGGTAACCGAGCACGGGGCTGGCCTCGATTTCGTAACCGACTTTGCGAAGCTCTTCCACACGCGCCCAGATGGCTGCGCGCGTGAGGCCGAGTTGTTGGGAAAGTTCTGTGCCGCACACGCCGCCGTTCTCCGCCGAGCGGAGCGCCATCAAGATTTGCGTGTCAGTCGTCACGCGCGAAATGTAGGGACGCCGCCCCGCGCCGTCCAGTTTGGCGTTTGGCGTTCAGCGTGGGTGTGATTGCAACTGTCGCGTAGTGCGGTCTCTCTTTATCATAATCTCATTCACTTTCTTAATCTCGGATTGAAGGGGCATTAAGATTAGGAGAGACTTCGCCAACAGAACGGTTCGGGATGCACTTTGAGACTGCCTGCCTCCCGTCTGTAATTTGAGGATGTGTGCTTGAAACCCAAGTTGGATTCGCCTGAATTCGCGTCCGTTCCTGGTTGGCCCAGTACAAAAAACTGGGGGCTGGTGCGAGCCAGCCCCCAGAAACCAAACCCAGTAGAGAAGAGCATCAGGCCTTCACCTGACACATACTAGCGGAATCAAGGAGGGACTTTCGTTCGCGCGCTGAGGCGCGACCGGTGAGAAATGCAGCGTCATCTCTTTTGGAGTTGAACGTTGCATTTTCATGCGGTTGGAAAAGCAGGCGACATACCATCGTCGTTCTTTGAGCAAAATCGTTCTGACGTTGTGAAGTGTTGTCTCGTTGGCGTACAACGCTGTCTTTGTGTGGCGAATTTTCCGCCGGGATTTTCCCCGGTCATCTACCGGGGAAATGATCCAGCTTCGGAAGTTGATTCACGCGCTCATCCAACTCGAAGTTCACTTGCCCGCGCACGACGGTGAATTTTGTTTTACCGGAATAGGCGGCGGCTTCGAGCGTTTCCCACGGCGTCAGATTCCTCGCAGCGAACGTGTGACGATAGAAATGCCAGCTCTCTTTCGTGCGCGGAAACGGCCAAAGCGTGGAACTAATCTTCTTTTGTGTCTGGGCGAGGAACTGCGTCCAATCGCGATCTATCATCAGCAGATGTGGCAAAGGTTTCCCTGCTTTCAACTTCTCCGCTGTCTTCTCGTGCTGAATCTTGATGTCCAAGTCCAAAACATCTTCGCAGGAATAAATCAGCAGGAACGCGCCCCGGTTCGTGATGCTCAGTGGCGATTGGTTTGTGAGAGCGATGACGGCATCGAGCATCGTGGGATTTGCATTGGTCAAAGAGACTTGAACGCGGCGAAAGAAGTAAAGCTCGTCGGTCGCGCCCGGCATGACGATGAGAGCCTTCACTGCGGAGTTGGATTGAAATCGCGCGAGCAACATCTCGGCGCAGTTGGTTTGGTTTAGGACGCTGATGTTCGTGCCGAGCGGCATGGCAGCGAGTGCGGCGGGCCAATTAGTTTCGTCCGCAAAGGCGGTGGAACAAGCCAGCGAGAGGGCAAGCATCAGGCGATTCATAGGTTCAAAAGGAGAGTTGCGCGCTGCGTTCCTGGATTTGCGCGAGCCAGCGTTCGTAAAAGCTTAACAATCGCCAGATGTTCAGCAGGCGATCCGTCTGGGCTGACTTGCCCGATTGCCAAACGGTGTCGAGCGTCTTCAATTCTTCGAGCAAAGTTTCGCGGCGCGGGAAAATTTTCCGGCTCAAGTCGTTGAGTTGATCCACTTGTTCCATGCCTCGCTCGAAAAGTTGAACTTGAATCAATGGCGATGTGGCCTTGGCTTTCTCGACGAGAAAAGCGTCCACGTCGCGAAACACTTTTCCGACGGCGAAGAACAAATCCATGAGATCGTCCGGGACATTGGTAAGGTCGGAGGGTTTCGCACCGAGTTCAAGTTCGAGCAGATGGCGGATGCGGCTGCGCGGTTCGCGGAGGCATTGATAGGCGGCGTTGAATTCCGTGTAGCGTTGGTTGGCTGCGAGCTTGTCGCTCACGGATGCGTTGTGCACGCGGTCGGGATGAACTTCGGAGGAGAGAGCAAAAAACTTTATCTTGAGCGATTCGGCATCAAGCCATGGACGGCGCGGTTCGTTGAGCAGAAGAAAATTGTCCTTCATGGGGTCTATCAACAATCAACCTTCAACTCACTATGCGCTGAAGCTCTCACCGCAGGAGCAACTCGTCGCGGCGTTGGGATTCTTCACCTTGAAACCTCCGTCCTGCAACGAGTCCACGTAATCCAGCTCGCTGCCCGTCACGTAGAGTGCGCTCTTGGGATCCACCACGACTTTGACGCCAGCGGACTCGACGAGGAAATCGCGATTCGCCGGGCCGTCCTGTAAATCCATCTTGTATTGCAGACCGGAGCAACCGCCGCCCATCACCGCCACGCGTAACACTCCCGCCGGGCGACCTTGCTTGGTCAGCAACGCGCCAACTTTCTTGCCCGCGTTGTCGGTGAGCTTGATGAGCCGTTCGTCTCCAGTGCGAAACGTCGGAGCGGCGGTTTGAGTTTGTGCGGGGCGTGCGATCATCGTTGCAGAATCAAAGTAGTCATTCCCACGAGCAGCGTCAACGCGTTCGGCATTCAGCAGAATGCTACGACCAAAAGTGGCTGGTTGCCCCCCGCGCATTCCTGTGCATTCCTGAGTTGGCAACGCTTCGTCATGCAGCTTTAATGTGGGTGTGTCTAACCTGAAGTGCCACGCCAATCAATCCACCGTTCACCAACGCAGAGAAGGTTGATCGTCGAACGAGATTTCTACCGCGCCCGATGAAACGTGACTTTTATAAACTAAAAACTGAATGAGCCTTTTACGCGAATACGATCTGCCGCCTGTGATTTTGAAATCGCACGACTCGCTGGGATTGTTTGTTCATTACGATGAAGCTGACGCGGTAGTAATCCACGACTCGATGAAGTCAGACGAGCTTCAATTCTCGATGAACCCGGCGGAGGCAGCTTGTCTTGCACAACCGGGCAAGGCCGTCTTTGTGTTTGGTCGGCAACATCCGCGCTACGTGGCTGATTGTCTCGAAGTACGCAGCAAGGATGTGGTGATGGATTCAAGCGTCATCATGCCTGAAGACCTTTATCATCCGCCCGTGAAGCAATTGCTCTCGCTCGACGAGCCGAAGCGCGACGAACGGTTAAACTATGCGGCGCTCGGGATTTCATCGGCAGACGTGCCCGACTTGATCCGCATGGCGACGGACAAGTTGTTGCATGAAGGGCCGGACGAAAGTCCCGTTGTCTTTGCGCCGATTCACGCATGGCGAGCGTTGGGAGAATTACGCGCGCCAGAAGCCATCGCACCGTTGGTCCAAATTTTTCAACGGGTTGATGATTACCCGGATGATTGGGTTGGCGAAGACGTGCCGCGCGTGCTGGGGGGTTTTGGTGCGGCGGTAATCGCACCGGTCGCGGCGTATCTGGCGGACGCCACGCGCGGTGAGTGGTCGCGCGTGATCGCCGCCAAAACATTTAGTTACATCGGCAAGTCCCATCCGGAATTGCGGAATGAGTGTGTTGCCGTGTTGAACGCGCAACTGGAGCGGTTCGCGGAGCAATCGGAGACGGTCAACGCATTCCTGATTTCGCCACTAATAGATTTGAAGGCAGTTGAATTCATGCCGATCATCGAGCGTGCCTTCGCTTCCGGGCGCGTGGACGAGATGGTGGCGGGTGATTTTGAAGACGTTCAAATTGAATTCGGGCTGAAGAAACAACGCGAACATCCGCGCAAACCAAATAAGCTGACGAGAATGGGGGATCAATTGCGCGCGACATTCGCGGCAGCGGGATTGACTCTTCCGGATGCAAGCGGCTTGTTTCCTGAACCGGAAGAAGAGTTCATCGAGATGGAAGACTATTCCCGTGGGCGGGATTATGAAGTGCCTGCCATCTCACTGCCTCACATCGCGCCGCCGAAAGTGGGCCGCAACGATCCATGCACCTGCGGCAGCGGGAAGAAGTTCAAAAAGTGTTGCGGGCCGTGAAGAAGGAATCTGAACCAACTGATCCAATGTCACACCGTGATTCGACGGTCAGCATTCCTCCTTCGATGAGAGGGCGTTTGATCATCACACTGCCCGTTTCTGGATGCTTGGGACAAGGGCTGTTACATGCAGGTTACTGGCGGCTGGGCGAGTTGCACGGGCTACGGTACGCCGATTTTTTGGAATGCTCACACGTCGGGCCAAAGACTGTCAGTGAACTGCGAGATTTGGTTGGCCGCATCCTCCGTAGCGAATTCATCAAACCTCGTCCTGTGCGACGCGGTGGCGTGGTCCACATCCCTCCAGAGTTTCGCGACAGGCTGTTGGTTGAGTTCGCGTTTTCCAATCGTTCGATCAATGCCTTTGCCAAGGTGGGTTTTTCACGAATGGGTGATCTACATGGAAAGGAATGGAGGCGACTCTATGTGTTGAGGGGGTTCGGACCACCATCTGGTTTTGAATTAATGGATGTCATCAGTGAACTGGAATTGAGGGCAAACCCTCAAACCAACACGGGGCAGTGCAGCGGCGGATACTAGTCAGTCAGTTCTCAACCGGCACAAACAACTTGCGGTTGCTATCGTCCTGCGGATCGTCGGGACGCGGATAATCGCGCCAGAGCCAGCGGAGCATTTCGGGGAGCATCGCGCCACCTTGTTTGTTCGAGTGCGTGCCGATGCCCCAGCAGTAATTCACGTCGTAACCTTTTTCCGTCAGCGCGGCGACCATCAGCCGGTTCTGCGCGTGCCAATCCCACTTCGGATCGTAGGTATTGGTGCTGTTGCGTCGGCGTCCGCGATTATCGTTCAGACCGTCTTGCAGAAAGATGCGGAGGGGTTTGTGTTCGCTCTGGCGGACGAGTTCGGGATACGCGTGACCGCCGCGAATGTTGGTAAAGCTCCCGATGGTGCTGAGGACTTTGCGGAATTGATCGGGCCGCTGCCACGCGACGGTGAACGCACAGATGGCACCGCTACTCGCGCCGCCGATGGCGCGGTCGTCGGGGTTCTTGGAAATGTTGTAATCCTTTTCCAGCGCAGGCAGGAGTTCGTTGACGATGAGCTTCGCGTAATTGTCGTTTAACTCGTTGTATTCCGTGGCGCGACCATTGATGCCATCGCCCCAATTCGTCGAGGAAGATTCCGGCTGCGTGGGCAAGTGGCCGGGATTGATGAAGACTGCGAGCGTGACGGGCATCTCACGGCGATAGATCAGATTGTCGAAGACGAAGGGCACGCGATAGTCGCCGCCCGGTCCGACAAACGCCTGACCATCCTGAAACACCATAAGACAGGCAGCGTTCGTGGGGTGGTATTGTGCGGGCACATAAACCCAATAGTGGCGCGTGGTATTGGTGAAGACATCGCTCGGCAGCGTGAGCGGGCCGATGACTTTGCCCTTGGGCACGCCATCGTGCGGCGCGGAATCCGGGCCGAGGAGATAAACATCGTCCGTGGGTGCGGCAAAGGCGTTGAGAGCAAGCAGTGCCGTGCAGGCAATGGAGAGAACGCGACGGCAAAGGTGTTGAGCGCACAGTTGTAAATATTTTTTCATGGAGTTGATGACGGTTGTTGCGCTCAGAGCAAACAAACTATCGGCGACTGAAGCAAGCGCATCTGCTGGAAAAGTCCGGGTGAAACTGCTGGCTTGTCGGGTGTCTGGAAGCGGGTTAATTGTATCTGCGTGAACACGACGCAGGAAACAACTGAAGCACGTCAGCATCGGCTCGAACTTGCGCGCCGGGCGTTCAAGGAGTTTTACGCGCAATGCTTCTGGTCTTCGGATCCACATCATGTGGTTCAAGAGGCAGACCTGCCTTGGATCATCCGCAATCTCCGACTGAATGGCGGGCATCGCGGTTATCGCATCGTCGCTGAATTATGCCGCTAGGAGATTTTGAGCGCGAAGTGCTACGCCTGTTGGCCGCGAACCGCAATCCCGACAGCTTTATCGCCGGAGCGACGGTGTTGCATCAGATGGCTGACACACCACGACGTTCGGAGGACGTGGATGTGTTTCACGATCT
>JAYUAV010000540.1:0-3293 GCA_043741175.1 Verrucomicrobiota bacterium | reverse complement strand
TCGGTCCGCCGCCCAAGCAAGGTCTTTACGACCCGCAATTCGAGCACGACGCGTGCGGCGTCGGGTTCGTCGTCAATATCAAGGGGCGCAAATCTCACTCCATCGTTTCGGACGCGTTGCAGATTCTCGTGAACTTGGATCATCGCGGCGCAGTCGGTTGTGAGATCAACACGGGCGATGGCGCGGGCATCTTGATGCAGATGCCGCATGATTTTTTGGTCAAAGCCACGAGCAAGCTGGGTTTCAAACTTCCTGCGTTCGGTCAATACGGCATGGGCATGTTGTTCATGCCGCAGGACAAGATCGAGCGTTCGAGTGTGCAGAAAGCTTTCGAGAAGATCGTGGCCGAAGAAGGCCAGACGATTCTCGGTTGGCGCGACATCCCGACGGACAATTCTTCTCTCGGCAAAACCGCGCAGGCTTCAGAGCCGTTCATGATGCAGGTATTCATCGGGCGCGATGCTTCGATCAAAGACGATCTCGCGTTCGAGCGGAAACTTTACGTCATCCGCAAAGTTGCCGAGCAGCGGATACGTTACAGCCCGTTCATGATGGGCGGCAGATGGTTTTACGTCTCCAGCCTCTCGGCGCGCACGGCGGTCTATAAAGGCATGTTGATGCCGGAGCAGGTGGCGAAGTATTTCCCGGATTTGCGTGATGCGGACATGACGTCAGCGCTGGCACTGGTTCACTCGCGTTTCTCTACGAACACGTTCCCAAGCTGGGATCGTTCGCACCCGTATCGCTTCATCGCGCACAACGGCGAGATCAACACGCTGCGGGGCAACGTGAATTGGATGAACGCGGGGCAGCAAAATTTCGTCTCCGAGAAATTCGGCAGCGACATGAAGAAGCTGTTGCCCATCATCAATACCGATGGCAGCGACTCTGCGATGTTCGACAATTGCCTTGAGTTGCTCACGTTGTCGGGCCGCGATCTGCCGCACGCGATGATGATGATGATCCCCGAACCGTGGGAGAATCACGAGAGCATGGATGCGGAACGCAAGGCGTTCTACGAATATCATTCCTGCTTGATGGAGCCGTGGGACGGCCCGGCGGCGGTCGCGTTCACGGACGGTTTCCGCATCGGCGCGTGTCTGGATCGTAACGGTCTGCGTCCGTCGCGTTATTACGTGACGAAGGATGACATGGTCATCATGGCGTCGGAGGCGGGCGTTTTGCCCATCGCGCCGGAGCGTGTTTTGTCCAAGGGACGTTTGCAGCCGGGGCGCATGTTTCTCGTGGACACGATTGAGGGACGCATCGTTGCCGACGAGGAACTCAAAAAGAAATACGCCAGCGCGCATCCGTATCGCAAGTGGTTGGATGAACATCACGTCCTGCTGGAGAACCTGCCCGAGCCGCCCGAAGGCACGGAGGTGACGCATCGCAAAGTGTTGCAGCGGCAACAGGCGTTTGGTTACACGTTCGAGGATTTGCGGTTCATCGTCGGCCCGATGGCGAAGGACGGCGTGCAACCGCTCGGCTCAATGGGCACGGACACACCGCTCGCCGTGCTCTCGCAGAATCCGCAACTGCTCTACAATTATTTCAAGCAACTGTTCGCGCAGGTCACGAACCCGCCGATTGATCCGATTCGCGAAGAGATCGTGACCTCGACGGAGACGATGGTCGGCGCGCGCGGCGGTCTGCTGAACCCGACGCCGGAAAGCTGCGCGCTCATCAAGCTGGAGCATCCGCTGCTCACCGATGAACAACTCGCAAAGCTCCGCTACGTGAACCGCAAAGGTTTTCAGGCGGCGACAATTCCGATTCTGTTCAACGTCAAGGACGGCGTGAAAGGTCTTGAGGCGGCGATGCAGAAGATGTTCGCCGAAGCGGACAAAGCCATCGGTCAGGGCGCGACGATTGTGATTCTATCGGATCGCGGCGTTTCGCCTGAGCTTGCACCCATTCCTGCGCTGCTGGCTGTCGCGGGATTGCATCATCATCTGATCCGCATGGGCACGCGGTCGAAGTGCGGGCTTGTCCTCGAATCCGGCGAACCGCGCGAGGTGCATCACTTCGCATTGCTCATCAGCTACGGTGCGAGCGCGATCAATCCGTATCTCGCCTACGACACGATTGATGATCTCATCGCCGAGAAGATGTTGGAGAACACCGATCACAAGACGGCGGTGAAGAAATTCATCAAGGCGGCGATCAAGGGCGTCGTCAAGACGATGGCCAAGATGGGCATCTCGACCGTTCAGAGTTATCGTGGCGCGCAGATTTTTGAAGCCGTCGGCATCAACAGCGATGTGGTGGGAAAATATTTTACTGGCACGGCCTCGCGCATCCAGGGCATCGGCATCGAAGTGATCGCCGAAGAAGCACTCGCGCGGCATCGTCGCGCGTTCCCGTCCGTGTCGGTCAATCCCGAACTCGAAGCGGGCGGCCAATATCAATGGCGTGATGGCGGCGAACAACATCTGTTCAATCCACAGACGATCCACAAATTGCAGATCGCCTGCCGCCTCAACAGCGAAAAGGTTTATCGTGAGTATGCGGACCTGTTGAACGACCGCTCGAAGACGCTTTGCACGTTGCGCGGGTTGCTCGATTTCAATTTTGCCGAGAACGCGATTCCGCTCGAAGAAGTTGAATCCGTAGAAAACATCGTGAAGCGTTTCAAGACGGGCGCGATGAGCTACGGCTCGATCTCGAAGGAAGCGCACGAAGCGCTCGCTGTCGCCATGAACCGTCTCGGCGGTCGCAGCAACACAGGCGAAGGTGGCGAAGACCCGGCGCGCTACGTTTTCGAAGCGAACGGCGACTCGAAGAACTCCGCGATCAAGCAGGTCGCGAGCGGACGCTTTGGTGTCACCAGCCATTATCTCGTCAACGCGAAGGAACTTCAGATCAAGATGGCGCAGGGCGCGAAGCCCGGCGAAGGCGGTGAGTTGCCCGGAAAAAAAGTTTTCCCGGACATCGCCAAGACTCGCGGCACAACGGCGGGCGTCGGATTGATTTCGCCACCGCCGCATCATGACATTTACTCCATCGAAGATTTGGCAGAGTTGATCCACGACTTGAAGAACTCGAATCGCCACGCGCGCATCAGCGTGAAGCTGGTGAGCGAAGTTGGCGTGGGAACGGTGGCCGCCGGTGTGTCGAAAGCGCACGCGGATGTCGTGCTCATTTCCGGCTACGACGGCGGCACGGGGGCGTCGCCGCAAACCAGCATCAAACACGCCGGCGCGCCGTGGGAACTGGGCCTCGCGGAGACGCAGCAGACTCTCGTGCTCAACGATTTGCGCAGCCGCATCGTCGTCGAGGTCGATGGTCAG
>JAYUAV010000539.1:0-15104 GCA_043741175.1 Verrucomicrobiota bacterium | reverse complement strand
TAATGAAAGAAAACCCACGGCTCCCAAAACTGAGATGCGCCCGATTGAATCCATCCGTGAAAAAATCATCCCAGATATGTTCCCGACACGCCTTTGCGTGTTGAGTGATTTGGCAGTTCAGAGCAAGCAACCAAGAAAGCGTGAACAATCCGGGTGTTTCTCCGTCCGACATTCGGGCGTTGAAGGTGTGAACACAGGAATTGCTGTTTGCGATAAAACCTGTTACCCGTCATCTCCGTTCACTGAAACGGTAGCCGCAAACTGGCAGCCGTCAAAAAAACACAAATCAAAATCATGAAAAAACTACTCGTCACCGTGTGTCTCACCTGCGTTTTCGCTTTGGCTGCAAATGCTGCTGAAGGCGATGCCAAGAAGGAAGGGGAAGCACCGAAACGTCCTGCTCTGACCGCAGAACAGAAAGCCATCCGCAAGGAACTGACTGAAAAGTATGACGCCGACAAAAACGGCAAGCTCAACAAAGAAGAGCGGTCCAAGATGACGCCTGAAGACTTGGAGAAATGGAACATTACTGTTCCTGCCAAGAAGGATAAAAACCCCGAAGCTTCGGAAGCCAAGGGCGCGGAACACAAAAAGAAATAATCCACCGTCCCGCTTTGCAAACTCCATCGCTGAAAACGGCGGTGGAGTTTTTTATTGGTTTTCAGATTTTTCCAGTGAAGCCACGAATGGGTGTTTCGCCGAGTGAAGCCGTTTCCACGCAATCACCTTGCAGTCCTTTGTAAGCAATTCTTTCACGAAGACATATTAGAGAGTTCTATCAAAACTTGTAGGGCATGACGTAAGAACTGCTGCCTAGAGATGACTCGTTACCTCGTCGCCTACAGTTTTGAAAAATACTCATTATGCTCGACTTGCGAAGTGGCGTCCGAAAACTGTGCGTCAGTGCGAACGTGCGTCATTTTTAATCCGGCAGCAAAGGGGCAGAGGGCTGAACGCTTTCGCGCGTTGCTGACTTCGATTGCGTCTGAATGTTCACTCAAACAAACCGCTGCGGCGGGTGACGCGCGCAAGCTCGCCGCTGTTGCCGTGCAAGAAGGGTTTGAATCCATCATCGCTGCGGGTGGTGATGGCACGTTGAACGAAGTGTTGAACGGGTTGGGCGATGTAGCCGACGGTTTCAAGCTGGCGCGCATCGGCATATTGCCGCTGGGAACGGTGAACGTCTTCGCGCGCGAATTGGGCATCCCCACCAAACCCAAAGCCGCGTGGGCGGTGTTGCGTCGCGGGAACGAGCGACTCATTGATCTACCGCACGTCGAGAGCGGCGAGGGCGACAACTGCAGGCGCACATACTTCGCACAACTCGCGGGCGCGGGTCTTGATGCTCGCGCCATTGAATTGGTGGATTGGTCGCTGAAGAAAAAAGTTGGCCCGCTCGCGTACATCGCGGCGGGATTCAAGGCACTCGGCGAGGAGCAGACGAGCCTGCTGGTTTCAGACGGCACGCGTAGTGTCCGGGGCGAGTTGGTGTTGGTAGGCAACGGCCAGCTTTACGGCGGAGATTTTTACATGTTTCCGAACGCGAGCCTGAGCGACGGCAAACTGGATGTGTGCGTGTTTCCCAAGGCGGATTGGTTCACGCTTTTGAAATGCGGGATATCGCTACTCCTCACTGGCAAACCTCCCGCGTCGGCTGTTGTTCGCATGAGCACGGCGTCATTCACGATGGTGGGGCGGGCGACGTCGCGGTTTGAAGTGGATGGAGAACTTGGCGGTGCGCTGCCGGCTAGGTTTGGAGTTCAACCTACTGCATTGCGCGTGATTTGCCCGTGATTTGCCTGCCCTTGGATTCACTACCGGGGAATCGCCGGGGTGTTGTCTGCAATGTATCCCGGTTTGTCCGAATGATCCGAAGGTCGTATCTGTCTTCGTAAGTGAGCAACAACACAACGAAGACTTTTTATGAAAACAGAGAATCAAACCGAAAAAGGAAGCGACACAGTGCGTTGGTTGAAAGGCATTTTCTCCACGGACAAAAACGAATCCCAATCCGATGCCGCGAATCTTGCCGTCGCAACCGAGGTGAAAACTCCCAAAGTTCGGCGCAACGGGAAAACCGTTTTGGTGGTGGACGATGACCCCGTTTTTTTGAAAGTGGCGACGATGAAGCTCGATTCAGAAGGTTACGATGTCATCACGGCATCGGATGGCACTGAGGCCATCCAGACGGCGCGAAAGAGCAAACCTGACCTTCTCGTCATGGACGTGAATTTGACGCGCGACGTCTCCGGTGTGCCGTGGGACGGATTTAGTGTCATCGCCTGGCTACGACGGTTCGACGATCTCAAAAATATTCCAGTAGTGATCGCCACGGGCGGTGATCCAGCCAACTACACAAAAAAAGCTTTCAACGCAGGAGCGAGCGCGTTTTTTCACAAGCGCATGGATTCTCGGCTGCTGATCACGATGGTCAGTCATAGCCTCAAACAACCGCGACTCGCTGCTGCTGGGGTGGCCACCAGTTTTCAGATTTGACGGAGAAGCACAGAGAAAACAGAAGTAGTGGCTTTCGTCCTCGCGGCGCGCCCAAAACATTGTTCGGCAAATTTTTCCACAGTCTCAATCCCGGAAATAATGTGTCACGACAGTTCAGGTGAGACGTGTCTGTTCGCCATTTGTATTTCGGAACCAACCAAGTCATCACCATCGGAGTTCGCGAATCCGAAGTCGCTCGACTCATCAGCAGCAACGCCTACATCAAGCCCGAAGACGGCAAGTGGTCGGTTGTTACCGACCAGACTTTCGCGTCGCTCGTCGCCTTATTGCTTAGAACGGCGTCAAGCACGCTACCTCACCGAAGGCGTGGACGTGCCGGAGATTGATTGCATCCTGTTCGCCGACCCGAAGACCAGCAAGGTGGACATCGTGCAAGCCTGCGGACGGGCGTTGCGCCGGTCAGAAGGCAAGCAATTCGGTCACATCATCGTCCCGTGCGTGGTTGCCGATGGTGCTTCGGTTGAGCAAATCCGCCAAAGCGTCGCGTTCATGTTTGTGCTCGACGTCATCTGTGCCTTGGCTGCTCAAGACGAACGCATCATCGAAGAATTTCGAGCCGTGTCACAAGGCAAACGTTACAGTTCGCGGCCAATCATTTCGTTCAATCTTAACGAGGTGGTGGCGCAGAACATCAACACGGAAGAATTCACTCGCGCTATCGAACTGGAATGTTGGAACAAACTCGCCCGGCTTGCTTGGCGGCTATTCGTTGACGCTCGCGAATGCGCCCGGTCGCTTGGCTTGCGAGATGTAGAGCAATGGAAGCGCTGGGCGCGGCATGGAATGTCAGGGAAACCCAAATGCCCCGTGGACATTCCGGCATCGCCGGATCATGTCTTTTCGAACGAGTGGCAAGGCTGGCGAGATTTGCTGGGAACTGAACTGCTGTCTTTTGAAGAAGCGCGAGCGTTCGCACGGACTCTTGGTTTATCCTAATGCCTTTTGGAAATACCCGAACGGCTGGGCTGTGGTATTGACGGAGCGCCGGTCTGCGACCGGCTTTGCGGTAGGAAACCTTTGGCCCGCGTGGTGTTTCTGTGAAGTGTGGCAGCACCCGCCTCCACCAACCCATAAGCCGGTCGCAGACCGGTGCTCCAACCGCACGGAATTTCCGAAAGGCATTAGGTTGAAGGCACATACCGCAAGCGGAGATGTCTTCCCTATTTTATTTCCACCGGCGCATTTGTTGGCGATCTGGTCTTCGTGGGTTCGCTGGAGAACAGTTTTCCGATGGATTCAAACGGACTCAATGGCACCATGAGGAAACCCGGTATATTTTCCGGTTTGATGATTGGCTCGCTCAACGTTCCTCTGATCTTGTATGAAAATAATTTTGCCACCGGCGAAAGGATCGTGCTCACGATCGGCCCCAACACCGGGGTGTCGCGCAATGGCTCGGCCTCCACTCGCGCACGGATGACGCCATCGAAATTCACCGTGCCGCTGTATTGCAATCGCATCGCCGCCGAGCGCATCTCCAAGTCTTTCGATTCGATCACGCCCTTTTCGATTTTGTAAGTGCCGGATGCTTCCGAGAACTTGCTGTTGCCGACTCCCGGTATCACCGAATTTAGCGGCTTAGACAGCGCGCCGAAGATCGGCAGCTCCCACAGCAGTCCATCGCGGAGATCGGCGCGGCCAAAACCATCCCACGAGCGGATGTCGTCCGTGCTGGCGTTGGTGACGACGAGCAGACAGTTCAGCAAACCGTTGAGTGCGTTGTCGTGTTCGGTAAGATCGGCCAGGAGTTGATGAAGGTTCGCATTGGTCGCATCTACGGAGAAGGCGTAGGTCGCGTGATCGTTCTCATCGAAGACAAATCGCGCCCAGCCCGTCGCATGACCGCCGTAAAATTTCCCGGACGTGTTTGTGACGGTGAGAAACGTATCCTTCCAGTGGACACGCGCGGTGAACTCCGGCACGCGAAACTTCAGGCTCTCAAAATCTTTCCCCGTTCCCTCGAACACCACGTCTGCGTCCTGCGGATTGTTCATCGAGGTGTAACCCCAGAAGCGCGCCGTGGGTGGTTGACCGAAATGATACGGCTCCATCACGCGCGTCACTTGAGGCCCGATGGCGCGCATGACAACGCCGGGATCGAGCGTGCTGAAACCATTCGTGAAATACGTCCGCATCGAATTGAAATCCGCCACGATGCCGTCTGCGGAGAGATGTTGCGTGCCGCGCCAGATACGCGGCTCAATGCACTCGACGACGAGGTTTGTGTAATTCAATCCCGACACGATTGCATCCGTGTGTTGTCCCCGGAACGCAAAGTTCGTCAATGCCACACTTCCCCGGAAGCCGACGCTCTCGTGATCATACCAACGCCCCCACAACTCACCGTCCACCACCGGCGGCGCGCCGAACTCGCACAGGTCAAACCCGCGCCGCACTCCCGCGTCCAGCAGCGGCAAAACCGCGCGTGGATCAATCGCGCTGTGCAGTTTGAAGTAGTATTGCCGCGTGGCGTCGTTCGCGATGTGACTCAAACTCAATCCACCCTCCGGCCTGCCCGCTTCGAGATTTGGAATCCACCACGTCAGATTCGTGTAACTGAAACGCGACGTGACCCAATCCAGATGGATGCCTTGATAACCGCCGTTCGTGATGGCGACTTGTCCTGCGAGCTTGAGCGTCGGGCGAACTTCTTTCTGCCAGTCCACACCGGTTGCGTTCCACGCTGGCAACACGAGTGCGCCTGCTGCTTTCAACTGCGGCGGCTCGTTCCACGCAAACTTCGCCAGCCACTCGCGACTTTTCTCCGTCAGGAACGGCGCGAGTTTTTGCAGATCGAAATCCGACGTCGCCTCGAATGATCCGTCGCGCGATACGATGTCCAGCTTCGCTCGCGCATCCAACTCGCCGCCGTAGAGCGATGCTTTCACCGATGTGATGTTCAACTCCGGCGCAGACCAGTCGCCTTCAAATGAAATTTTCTCCGCTTGCAGACTCGGCGTCTTGAACGCACCGACACTCACAGACCAACGCGTCGCGTAGGGTAATAGTTGATTCCAGAAGCCAAGGTTGTCGTCCGATGCCATCTCGTTTGTGACGGTAGCCAGCGTCACCGCCAAATCAACCTGCGCCGCTCGCGCCAGCAATGTGACAATCGAATCCGTGTGCATCTCCACGTCGGCAGATTGCGGTATCGGATTCGTCAGGCTCTGAACCCATTTCGCTTTGGCGTGAGTTGCGCCCAGACTTCCCCACTGCGTCACCACGCGGTTCGCGCTGATCGTCCCCGCTGCCTCCACCGACTCCGGCGCAGTCACCGATGTCACGAGGCGCAACTTCATTTCCAGATTCGTCGTGGTCGCCCATGGTGTTTCCGCGTTCGCCGCTTGCAGGCTGATTTCTGCGCGGGAGAGTTCGTTGGTGTCGGACGGGAATGTCTGCGCTTTTAACAAGACCTGCTCCGCTCGCCCCCAAGCGGTGTCCGCTGCCTCTGCTTTGAACGTCAGATGCGCGTCAAAACTTTTCAAGTCGCGCGCGTCGCCGTTCACGACAAGTCTCAGCTCCGGTGGCGAACTGAATTTAATCTGCTCCATCACCTCGGCCAGTTTTCGCAATCGTCTCGGCCAACGTGTAGCATCTACGGATGCCACGTGCGCGCCAAACTTCCAATCCTTCACCGCAGACGCGTTCAATAGGCTGGCACTCAGAAAGAAATTCGCCCCGGCAAATTGCCCGCGCAAATCATCCAACATCCAACAGTCATCCGGCAGCAATCGCAGGCTCGACTCGATCTTCTCAATAGTCAGCGTACGATCTGGAGCATTCGTCAACGTGAGCGTCCATTCGAGTCTGCCATCCCGCAGCGTGATGGAGTCCACCTGGATTTTCCCCGCGAGCAGTGCGCGCAGATGAAAGTTGAACTCCACTTCGTTCGCCGTCAGATGCGGCACAGCGGGAGAATCCATCGAGCCAAACCTTACCTGCGACGCCACGAAGCCACGCGACCAGTGCAATCGCAGCTCGGAGAAGTCCAGTGCCATGCCGCGCTCGCGGAGCTTGGAGATGATCGGTCGCTTCACGAAATCGGGAAGCCCGATCAGATTGAGATAGATCAGCGCGCCGAGGATGGCGAGCGTGACGAGCCAGACCGTGATGCGGACCCGGCGAAAATAGATCCGGCACTTGCGCCAGAAACGGTTCTTTCGCTTGGCCGGTGCGGGCATATCACAGTTTCGCCGCAGGTAGCGGCAACGCGAACTTGATGTATTCGTACACGACGATGGGGAACTCGAAGAACCACGGCTGTCCGCCGATCATCACTTTAGCAAAGGGATAGTTGTCCGCCGACTTGCCGCCGAATTCGACTTCGTGCTTTGAGCCGTTCTTCAACTCCACAGTCACAACCATGTTTGTGTTCGTCCCGCCAAATCCATACAACGTGCCAGCTTCCTCGCCTCGATCCACCCACGCGCTGACATCCATTAAACCAAACCGATGAATGGTTTCTTCCACGGCGCCGACGTTGATGACGCCTTGCGATCCAGACTCAAACGCCCACGCGTTTGTGCCCGTGTGCCGCAGCGCAGTCTTTCGCTCGCCTTGCTGAACCGCCACGCGCGCGACGTCGCTTTCATGAAATCTCCAGACCGCACGCTCGCGTAAATGCCACGCCGAGACGGCGAGCCGCGCGTAGTCCTCGATGCCGATGGCATACACGGAATTCTCATCCGAACGCCGCACGAAAACAGTTCCGTCCTTCACCTCGCCAAAGGAAAGTTCCGCCAGCACACCATTCGTCGCGCTCGCTCCCGCCTTGCTGGGCGTGGATCGGAGAACGATCTGGCGAACAGGTTTCGCGAGGCCGTACTTCGGCAAATCAGCTTCGGTGATCGAATCCTTGTATTGCACGATGCGGCCCGTCGTCAGCGTCAACATCACTTCGCGCACGAATTCTGAATCCACCGGCATGTCCGAATCCACAATCCGCCAAGCATTCGTGGTTGTGCGTTGCAGCATGAAGGATTCTTTGTCGCGCACCTCGATCTCTTGGGGCGGCGCCAACAGCGTGACGAGATGTGGATCGCGAAATTGATTCACAGCGGCGAGCCACGGCTCAATCGCCTGCCGCTCCACGGTCACCACGGCGTCGAAGCCGACACGACGCGCGAACACCAGAGACGAATCGTTCGTGGGGCTTTTGCCGAATTGCAGTCCGGCGAGAATGTTCGTACCGCTCACGAGCGTGAGTTCCAGTTCGGCGTTCTGGAAACCAAAACCCTCCCCATCACTCTTGGGATCGTCCGACACGAAACCCTTCACGCGTGTGCCGTGAAGTTTCTGGATCGAGTTTGCGAGCCGGATATTATCCGCGCGAGCCGCCATCGGGCGCATGAGCCGCCAGAGAAGATTGGTGGCATCCCGCTGAAGTTCGATCACGGCGGTGGCGTTCGAGACGATGATGCGATCAAACATCATGCCGCGCAGGTCCACCAATCCCGTGTCGCGCCACTCGTCCATTTTCGAGGGAAGCAACTTCAACAACTGCGCGTCCACCACAGCGATGCCATCCGAACCGACAACCTGAACATAAAGTTCATCACCATGCGCCGTGCGCGATCCGATCCGCAATTGGCGGCTCTCCTCTCCGATCATCAACGTGAGAGTTGTGCGCGCATCAAACCCAAACTCCGCGTCCGAATTTTTCCGCTGTCGAACTTCTGCGCCGGAGATGGTGTGAGACGGAGACAATTTTTCCAAGCCGCCGAGCAACGCCTCAATGCTTGCGGCTTGAGCGGGATAGCTGATTGGTTTGGCGAGCCGCCAAGTGCCGTTGGTGCGAGTAGCGCGAATCTCTAATTGCCCCGCTGGCGTGAACTGAACGCTCGTGACTTTATCCGCACGAAGACCCGGCACGAGAGCCACGAGTGCGGGTGCGGGTTTGCGACTGAACTTCTCCACGCCAAAGATAGCCGCGCCGAGAACGGCAGCCAGCGTAATCCAGACCCATGTGCTTTTGGAATTCATGTCACTGGTTCAAATCATTTTCTGCGACGCAACCACACCAGTCCGCCGAACAACAGTATCGCGCCCGGCAACGCGCCGATAAGCAGCCACTGCATGTTTGTCATCTGCGCCGTGGTGAGCGCCATACGAAATTCCGTGAACGGTTTCGGCCCGATGCCCTCGGTGAATTGCGGGCGATCCAGCAACCAGTTCAACGCGTATCCGGCAAACTCGCGGTTCGCAAACGTCTTCATCGGTTCGTTGGCGAAGAAAAACGAGTCGCCAACGATGATCATGCGTGTGTTGCCGCGACCAGTCATCACACCACGCACAGCGTTCTTCTCGACGGCGACGGCAAGCGGATACATGGTGGGTTTGATCTCCGGCCTGCCTTCGAGCGTGGCTTTATCGGTTGTGGCGAATAACCTCTCCACTCTGGGCACATCGGCGGTGTTTTCGCGCGTAGCAAACGCATCTACAGCACGCGGGCGGTAAAGGTTCAACATCGAACCCATCAACGCTTTCACCGACGGATGCATTGAGAACGATGCCACGGAGACGTCTTTGCCAGGCGCAGCCTTGATCGAGTCTATGGAAGTTTCCGCGTCACTCACCGCATCATCGCCCACCTTCACGCGCCACTTCTTTTCCAAGATCGTTTCCAATCCACGCTTCCTATCGAATGAGGCGGAGTTGAACATAATGAGTGCTCGCCCACCTTCGTCGAAATACTGATCCAGCTTTTGCAATTCAGGGATTGTCACCGCTGGAATTGAGCCGGGAACGATGAGCAAATTGCAATCTTGAGGAACGGTGTTCGTGCCGATGAGTGACAAGGGTTCGACCCGAACATAGTTTTGTTGGAGCAGCGATTTGAAATCGAGATAGCCGGTGTATTCGTCACCGCTTTCGAGATCGTGCTCGCCGTGACCTTGCAGCACGTAGGCGATGTAGGGCTTGGGATTTGTCACCGCGATCAGATACGCGGTGATAACAGTTTCGCCTTTGGATGCAGCAAGGCGTAGCTGGTAGGTGTTCTTCTCCCTGTTTATTTCGCGGACTTTTTCCGTGAGTTGGTCACCGAGGATTATTCGAGACCTGCCTTCGCACTCGAAGATAACAAAGTTTTTCTCCTCGTCTTTGGTCGCGTTCGGGAGTTTGTGCTTTTGTTTCACCCGTAACGCCTCCGCCGCTTCGCGTAAATAATCCACGGTCTCCACGCTTACCTTCGGATTCAACGCATGATACTCGCGCAACAATGCTGCGAGTTTTAGATAATACTCATCTTCACGATCATAGTACAACGTCACCTTCACTTCGTTCGTTAACACGTTGAGCAAGTTTTTGGTGCGCGACGAAAGCTCCTCATTTGTGGACGCACTCAGATACTGGCGATGGAAAAACAACGCGCCGAGATGGTTCAACATCACGATCACCGCCAGCACCACGAGCGTCCGCACGATCACGTCAAAGCCCACGCCCCATTTGCGGCGCGGCGTGAAGCTGGGTTTGGATTGCGGTTCGTTGGCCATGTTATTTCCAGCGACGACTCTCGACCGCGCGCAATGTCAGGAACAGGAAGAAGAACGTCAGACTCACCAGCAGCAGCACTGAGCGCGTATCAATGACCCCGTGCGCGAACTCCTGCATCTGCTCGAAGAAACTAAACCGGCTCATCACTTGCTCCTTCCACGTCACGCCTGAGAAGCTTGTTCCCGCCACGTAGCTCAGTGCGAACAGTGCCAGCCCGATCAACAGACTCAACATCGCCGCCACCATCTGACTTACCGTGAGTGCCGAGGCGAATCCACCAAACGAAATGAAGAACGCTCCGAACAATCCAATACCCGTGAACGTGCTGATCAACACGCCGGTGTCGAGTGCGCCCGCCTGCTTCGCGTAATGTTGGATGATGTAACAGCAGCCTAGGAACGGCAGCCACATGATCATATAAAACACCCACGCAGCGACGAACTTCGCGCTGACCACTTGCAAGTCGCCCACGGGCGTCGTCATCAACGTCTCGTAAGTGCCGGAATACTTTTCGTGCGAGTAAAGCCGCATCGTGATGACGGCGTTCGCGATCAGCAACGTGAACCAGAACATCGGGCTTTGAAAAAACAGTTCGGTCACGGGCAGTTGATAACCTGATCCGCCCATGTTGCGGATCAGCACCCAGAATGTCAGTCCCGACAACAACGCCACGCCTGCCATGATGACATAGCCCGTGAGCGAAACGAAAAACGTTCCCAGTTCCCGCCGCATGAGTGTGAGAAAAACGTGCATCAGTTTTCCTCCTCCTCGTTCGGTTTCGTCACTTGCACGTAAATATCTTCGAGCGAATGACGGTTGCGCGTAAGTTCGCGGAGTTGCCAGCCGCGTTTCTGCACGAGCGCGAAAATATCTGGGCGCAAATCACAACCACCGCGCGGCGTCAGGGCGCAACGTTGGAAATCCCCTTCCGCTGGCGACACATCGAACTGTTCCACCTCGGCCATTTGCGACCACACGGAATTCAACTCCGCCACCGGTGCTGCGATCTCCGCAACAACCTGTCCCTTGCTTGCCATGAGCATCTGGAGATTTTCTGGCGAGTCGGACGCAAGAATTTTCCCGCCCAGCATGATCATCACGCGGCTGCACATCATTTCCACCTCCGGCAAAATGTGTGTGGAGATCAACACCGTGTGTTGGCCCGCCAAACTTTTGATGAGTGACCGCACCATCCGAATTTGGTGCGGATCAAGACCGATGGTCGGTTCGTCCAGGATGATTAAATCCGGTTCGTGAACGATGGCATCCGCCAGCCCGACGCGTTGCCGATAGCCTTTGGAAAGCTGGCCAATGATGCGCTTGCTCACGTCGGTGAGGCTGCATTGTTGAAGCACTGTATCAATCCGATCCCGCGAACGAGAGCGGCTCAATCCCTTCAATCGCGCACGGAACTTGAGGTACTCGCGGACACGCATCTCGTTGTGCAGCGGATTATTCTCCGGCATGTAACCGATGCGACGGCGAACTTCCTCCGAATCGTGAAAGACATCGTAGCCCGCCACACGCGCCGTGCCGGAGGTTGCCGGCATAAAACACGAGAGGATGCGCATGGTGGTGCTTTTGCCCGCGCCGTTCGGCCCCAGCAATCCGACAATCTCTCCGCGCGCCACGGAAAACGAAATGCCCACCAACGCCGTGTGACCGGCGTAGCGTTTCGTCAGATTGCTGACTTCAATCATCGGGGCGGAACTCATCTTTCGCGAAATCCAGTCTAGGCGAAAACTCCAACACTCGGCGAACTAAAACTCCTCAGCGCGTCGCAATTTCCATCTGCACCGTGCCCGCTTCGACGAAGTCGTTGGCGAGACGATTCAACACTTTGAAAGTTAGCAGCACTCGTTCGCCGGGCTTTTTGTTGCCGAGGATGTTTGTTGCCGTGATCTGGTCGGTCACGCCAGCACCATCCACTTCCACCAACACGATCCCCGCTTTGATCTGGGCGACATCGGCGGGGCTGCCTTTGTCCACGTCTGCGACCAGCAATCCGGCCTTTTCGTTCAGTCCAAATGTGGCGGCTTGTTCCGCCGTCAAATGCTGCGTCTTCAAGCCCAGCCGCGTGAAAATCATCTGCCGCCGCAATTCCTCCATCGGGATCATTTCAACCGTCAACGTCTTCTTTCGTCGCTCGTCCCTGACGGTGATCTCTGCGGTGTTATTTTTATGGGTAGCCATGAACAGATTGAACTCTCCTAAACCTTTCACGGGCTTGCCATTCACCGTCAACACTTCATGGCCGATTTTTAATCCAGCTCTCGCTGCCGGACTATTGGCCTGCACCTCCCGCACTGTCAACGGATACGGCGCACCACGCAGCCGCGCGCCGAACCAAAGTTGCGACATCCATTCGACCGAAAAGAAATCTGAGAGCGACGCCCCGATTTGCTTCGCTGGAATCGCGAACCCGGTTCCTTTTCCTTCGTTCTGCCCATAGACCGCCACATTGATGCCGATCAATTCCCCACGGATATTGATGAGCGGCCCGCCGCTGTTGCCGGGATTGATGTCCGCATCGGTTTGCAGCCAGTCGCGATAATCCAGCTTCATGCCGCCGGAATCGGGGCGACGGTTTTTGGAGCTTAACACACCGCGCGAAATCGAACCGCCCAAACCGAACGGATTTCCTACAGCAATGACGGTTTCTCCCAACAACAGATCGTCGTCCTTTGAAATTGTGACCGGTGTGAAAAGCTTATCGCCGGATTTCCGGGTGATTTGGAGCAATGCCAAATCATTCTGGCGTGTGCCGAGCAGCACTCTGGCCTCATATTCGCGCCCGTCCCAAAGCTGCACCTGTATTCGTTTGGCGCGTTGCACCACATGGATGTTGGTCAGGATGTAACCATCGTCGCCCACCTCATCCACAATCACGCCCGAACCCACATGGCTGGGCCGCTCCTCGATCTGCGGCTCATCTATCAACCCGTAGAATTTGCGAAACGCCGCCTCATATGGATCATTCCGGCGGACCAATTGAGTGGTGCGGATGTTCACCACGCTTGGCATCACACGCTCAATCGCCTCAACCGTCGCGTCGCGACGGATGTCTCCGGCAACGGATTGTGGCGAAGGCGCGCGGGCGCAACCCGCCATCAAACACGCGGACAATGCCAACACCGCCTTGCGCCACAGGATTGATCTGGTTCTATCTGTTGAATTCATCTGTCTGTTGAAAGCCTCGAAACGAGTTTAGTTTCTCTGTGTGCCTATTTTCCCCACGAACCTACGCTTGACTTTGCGAGACGCCCGGCGCAAAAGCAATTCCAAGTGCTTTCCAATTCCAACAACTTTTACGCTCAATGGCGCGCTCGAAACAGCTTCGCCGCCGCGTTGCGCGATTCTCCAGACGCGCCGCTGGAAAAACTTCTTCAATCTATCTGGCAACATCAACGTCTCCGCCGTGATCAATTGACCACGCTCGACGGCCAGCGCGTGCGCGTGCTTCATCCCGGCTTCGGCAGCGTGGAAGGCGGCCCGGATTTTCGCGAGGCTGTGATCCAGTTTGAAAACGCCACGCCCGTCTCCGGTGACATCGAAGTGGACATCCGCGACTCCGGCTGGCGTTCTCATGGTCACGACAAAAATCCCGCGTTCAAGAATGTTGTGCTGCATGTCGTCTGGGACGCGAAACCCCCCGCCAGTCATCCGCCGACGCTGTGTTTGAGCAAAGTTCTCGACGCGCCGCTCGCCGAGTTGAGCCTGCAACTCGAACACAATTCCATCCGCGCCCTGCCGGAAACTCTATTGGGCAAATGCTCCGCTCCCTTGCGCGAACTGGATGCGGATGCTCTTGCGACTTTGTTGAATCAGGCAGCGCACGTCCGACTTCAGAACAAGGCCGCGCATCTTCGTGCCCGCGCCCAACACGTCGGCTGGGAGCAGGCGTTGTGGGAAGGTTTGTTCCGCGCGCTCGGCTACAAACACAACGTCTGGCCCATGCAACACCTCGCCGAAACGCGCTCGCTCTGGCAGCCCGGCGCGGACTCGGCGTTCAAGATTCAATCGCGCCTGCTCGGCTTGAGCGGATTGCTTCCCGCCGAATTGAGCCGCAACAAATCTGGTGCAGACGACTATGTCCGTCGCGTTTGGGACGGATGGTGGCGCGAACGCGATGCGTTCTCCGAGAATGTTCTTCCGCGCAGCTTGTGGCGATTCCACGGCCTGCGCCCCGCCAATCACCCGCAACGCCGCCTCGCCCTCGCCGCGCATTGGGCCAGCGATGCGACCTTCGTCGAACGCATCGAACACTGGTGTCAGAGCGAGATCGCAGAGAAGGCATTGCTGGATTCGCTCACGAAAATTCTGTCAGTCGGGCGTGATGACTTCTGGTTCTGGCACTGGACGTTTCGTTCGGCGCGAATGACCAAGTCACAACCACTGCTCGGTGAAAAGCGCGTCACCGATCTCGCCGTGAACGTCATCCTGCCCTGGCTGTGGGTTCGCGCTGTGGAAGGCGACAACGCCAAACTCAAACTCGAAATGGAACGTCGCTACAACGCGTGGCCTGCCGCCGAAGACAATTCCGTCCTACGCCTCGCGCGCCAAAGGCTTCTCGGCAGATCGGCCACAGGTCGCTCCGGCCTGAACACCGCCGCCGCACAACAAGGCTTGCTCCAGATCGTCCGCGACTTCTGCGATCACTCCAACGCCACCTGCGATGGCTGCACGTTCCCTGAGTTGGTGAAGAACTGGCAGGTGAACGCGGGCGAATGAGACCGGTCTTGCCCGTTGCATCACCCGACGTGCCTGAACAAGGGAATACCGAAATGGAATTGGGTAAGCGCCCGCCCCGGGCGCACTCTCCAACTTTAGGGTTCTCGTTAAATCGTCCTGGAATGTCTGCGCTCGCTTGCTGGCGCGAGCGTGTTGTCAAAACACATCGCGATGTTGCGGATGAAGAGGCGGCCAGCGTCCGTGACTTCCAAGCCACTCGCCGTGCGGCGGATCAAACCATCCGTTTCGTACGGCGCGAGCGTCGCGAGTTCGGTGGCGAAGTGTTGCTCGAAGTTGATGCCGAGCTTTTGCGACATGGCCACGAAGTTGAGAGAGAGATCGCACATCGTCCGCATGATGGT
>JAYUAV010000538.1:0-5084 GCA_043741175.1 Verrucomicrobiota bacterium | reverse complement strand
GCTCGCATTCACCACGCCTGACTTGAGTCCTGCGGGAAAACTCGTCTGGGCTTGGGTCACCTACAACGCTCTCATGCTGCTCTACTCCGCCATCAACATCCCCTACGGTGCATTGTCCGGCGTGATGACGGATGATTCGTTGGATCGCACAAGTTTGAATTCTTATCGTATGTCGCTCGCGCAGATCGGCGGCATCATCGCCAACTCCAGTTTCATCGTGCTCATCGCCAAGTTTGGTGCGGGCAATCAGCAACTCGGCGCGCAACGCACCGTCATGTTGTTCAGCATCGTGGCTGTCGTGCTCTTCTTGATCTCGTTCTGGACCACCAAGGAACGCATTCAACCGCCCGTGGATCAAAAAACCAATCTGCTTCAAGACCTAAAAAATCTATTCCGGAATCCGCACTGGGTCATGATGTTCGCCGTTGGTATCATCAACATCACCTTCGCCGTCGTGCGCGGCACGGCGGGTATCTATTATCTACAACGCTATCTCAAGTTGGATTCTTCTGGCGATGCAAAGAGTTTCTTCAAATGGGAAGCCGGGCAGGGGATCGAGGTTTTCTATCTCGGACAGATCGGCACGTATTTTCTACTCAGCGGATTGGCCATGATCTTTGGCGCGATGATGACCCGGTTTGCCGTCAAGCTCATGGGCAAAAAATGGTCCTTCATCATCAGCCTCGCTCTAGTGGGACTCACTGCCATTCCGTTTTATTTCATCAAACCGGATCAGATGCCGTTGGTCTATGCGTTCCAGATGCTCGGGATGGTTTTTGCGGGCATCAACGCCACGCTCTTCTGGGCGATGGTGGCGGACACTGCGGACTTTCAGGAATGGAAATACAAGGTTCGCACCACGGGCGTCGCATTTTCCGCCACGACCTGCGCGCAGAAAGCGGGCATGGGTATCGGAGCGGCAATCGCTGGTTATCTGATTTCAAGTTTTGGTTACGATCCAAAGGCAGCTTCGCAAAGCCCCGAAGCGATCCGCGGGATTCTTTTGTTGATCAGCGTGATTCCGGCTGTGGGACTGATTCTTTTGTCTGCGGCTTTCACGATCTACGGTCTGAACGAAAACATCTGCAAAACGATGCGTGAAGAATTGGCCGCGAGGCGCGCATCAGGGCAGTGACATTTCTCGAACGATGAAGCTTCGCCATGAATTGTGAAATCTGTGGCGAGTTAAAACCTATCCAGTTATGAAAATTCGCGTTCAAATTGTTGTCGGTGCGCTGTTGGCGATATTGGTTCTGGCATTTCCAGCATTGGCGGCGGAGACGAATGCTGTTAGATATCTGTCATTACGCCAGAAGCAATCCGATCTGCTCGCGGGAGAGTTCTGGGCGATCTGTTATTCTGGTTTCCGCGCGGGTCAGCATCCTGACCGTGGTGACGGCGCGAAGAATCCAACGGACGACCAGATACTTGAGGACTTGCGCATCCTGAGCAACCAAGCCGGTTTCAAACTCATTCGCCTCTACGATTCGCAGACAAATTCCGCCGCTGTGTTGCGTCTCATAGAAAAGCATCAGCTCGACATTAAGGTATTGCTCGCGGCTTGGTTGAATGCCGAGATCAGCAACACCAACTGCCCCTGGCAACGCACGCCTTATCCTGATTCGTTGTTGGCCGCGAACCGCATCAAGAACGAACAGGAAGTTCAACGAGCCATAGCTCTCGCCAAAGCGTATCCGCGAACGGTCGTCGCCGTCGCGGTAGGCAACGAAGCTCTTGTGGATTGGAACGACCACATGGTGACAGTCGAGTCGGTCATCCGCTACGTGCGACAAGTGAAGGGCGAGATTCGCCAACCCGTGACTGTGGCGGATAATTATTTGTGGTGGGCACAACATGGTGACGCACTGGCGCGAGAACTCGATTTCGTCTCTGTTCACACCTATCCTGTTTGGGAAGGAAAAGACATCAATGAAGCGATGCCTTTCACCATCGCGAATCTGGAAGCCGTCCGAAAAGCTCTGCCTGAAAGCCGGATCGTCATCACGGAAGCGGGTTGGGCGACTGTGGCGAGCGAGTTCGGTCAGCGAGCCAGCGAGGCCAAACAGAAGTGTTACTATCAAGACATGTTCAAATGGGCCAAAGCCAACAATGTGACCACGTTTTTCTTCGAGGCCTTCGATGAAGATTGGAAGGGAAATCCAAAAGATGTGAACGGTGCTGAAAAACACTGGGGCATTTTCGATATCGGACGGCGACCCAAAATGGTGATGGCTAAGTGATTAATAGGTTTGTCCGAGAGAATTGTTTGGGTGATGCGCATCGCTTGCAAGTGTTTCCTCAATACTTGAACCCACAAACCGCGAACTCATTGAGTCCGTGGAATGACTTGTCGTCTTAAAAAATGAGCCATCGCTGCTCCCGTTTTCCAAAAATCTCAAACGAATTCACGTCGTCGGCAAAGCAGCGGACGATCTCGGAATCCAATGCGGCGGCTGGACGATCAGTTGGCAGGGTGATACTGGAAAAGTGACGCGCGGCGGCACCACGATTCTCGAAGCCATCCGGCAGACCGTTAGTTCAACCACCGTGGTCTCCGCGTCCACGGATGGAGCTATTCCCAAAGATGCGGATGCCGTGATCCTCGTCATCGGTGAAACGCCCTACGCCGAGGGCAAAGGCGACCGCAAAGAACTCAACTTGTCGCAAGATGAACTGATGTTGGTTAAAAATGCCAAACGCGCTGGCAAACCATTGCTCACCATTCTGCTGTCCGGTCGTCCGCTCGTGTTGGGAAGTGCGCTGGATAGCAGTGATGCGTTTGTTGCCGCGTGGTTGCCGGGCACGGAAGGACGCGGAGTGACGGATGTGTTGTTCGGCGATTTCAAACCCACGGGCAAATTGCCCCGTCAATGGCCGCTCGATGCCGATGGTGTTTCCAAACAAACAACCGGAGCATCACCAGCAAAGTTTCCGTTTGGCTTCGGACTGAGTTATACAACGTCGCCGCGTGGCGTCAGCCCCATCAAGACGGCATCAAGCGGAAGTGCTGAAAAATAAACTACGGGCAGAAGCTTCAACAAGTGCTTCACTTCGCCAGCTCGACAAAGTTTTTCAACAACTGCAATCCCACCTTCTGGCTTTTCTCCGGGTGAAACTGCGTGGCGAACACGTTGTCTTTCCAAACCGATGACGCGAAATTCCCGCCGTAATCCGTGCGCGTGGACACGATGGTCGCGTCCGTCGGCTTCGGATAAAAGCTGTGGACGAAATAGACGTAGCTGCCGTTCTCCACGCCGCGATAGAGCGGGCAATCCGGGCGCGTGATCTCGATCTGATTCCACGCGATCTGCGGAATCTTGAGACCGGGTTGTTCTGTGAAGCGAACGACCTTGCCCCCGAAAACTCCAAGACCAGCCGCGCAACTGTTGAACTCCTCACTCCGCTCGAACAACGCCTGATAACCCACGCAGATGCCGAGGAATGGTTTGCCTGTCTTGATGAAATCGCGCGAGGCTTCAAGTAGTTCCTGTTTGCGGAGCGAGGCGATGCAATCATCAAACGCGCCCACGCCGGGCAACACCACGGCCCGCGCATCGCGCATCTCGGATGGATGTTGGGCGAGGCGGACTTCCGCGCCGACCTTGAGCAACGCCTTATGGACGCTGCGGAGGTTGCCCGAACCGTAATCAAGCAAAGCAATCACAACGAGAGTTTAGCCACGGATGGAACACAGATGAAACACAGATTTTTCAATACGAGAAATGTTGGTGACAGGTTACTTGAATTTGACGATTCTCGCTTTATGAACTCCCTCACGACTAAACTCATTCGATATTTTCAAGGCATTATCTTATTTGTATTGGGGGCGATGACGGTCGGATGTTCGACTGTTCACCCAGGTAAACATTTTAGCAATGTTCCCATAGAATCTCTAAAATCGGCTTACATTGTTTTAGCACCAAGCACAGATCACAAACTCGGTGAGTATATTCACGAAGCTCTTAGTTCGCACAATGTTGCTGCATCAATGGGTCCCTCAGATAAAAAACCCGCTGATGTGTCATTCTATGTTACGTATGAGGATCATTGGAAATGGGACTTAGCGATGTATCTTTGGTCGCTGGATATCAGATTCTCAGACACAACCAACGGACAGACAATCGCATCAGGTTCGTTTACGCAAGGGGCTTTCCATAGCTTTCCGAATCCAAGATTAAAGACCATTGAGGTTGTTGAAAGCATATATCGGACGAAATAACTGCGGCATCACTTTTGGTTGTGTCATTTCCCCAAACAAAATGTGCTGAAGATGGAATCGAGCAAATCTTCCGTGGTCGTCTTGCCTACAACTTCACCGACAGCGTTTGCTCCGATGCGGAGATCAAGTGCCACAAACTCCAGCGAGGCATCCGCGCGCAAAGCATCTAGCGCGAGTTGCACGGCTTCACGAGCGCGGCGGAGCGCGTCTTGATGGCGGGAGTTGATTGTCACTTGCGCCATCTCATTGGTGACTGCGCCAGACCAGACGAGTGACTTGATGGCGTCTTTGAGTTGCTCGATGCCGTTTCCAGAAACGCAACAAACATCCACGAGAGGTGGGTTGGTAGGGCGCGTCACTCCGTGCGCGCCGTCCGGTGGGCAGAGGACTGCCCGCCCTACCTGATATTCCATCGGCACGTCCAGCTTGCGTGGGAGGTCGGTTTTGTTCCGCACGAGAATTCTTTTCTTATCCGCAAACTCGGCTAAAAATGTTTCATCCTCCTTCGTCAACGGCTCGCTCGCATCCAAGACGTGCAGAATAAACTCGGCGCGAGCGAGTGATTCGCGACTGCGACGGATGCCTTCGCTCTCGATGTCGTCCTTCGCCTCGCGTAACCCAGCCGTGTCAATGAACACAACCGGAATCCCGCGCACGTTTGAGGTTTCCTCGATGGTATCGCGCGTCGTTCCAGCGATGGGCGACACGATGGCGCGGTCGTGACCGAGCAGTTGATTCAGCAAGCTGGACTTGCCCGCGTTAGGACGACCGATGATGGCGGCGCGGATTCCACGACGAAGAATCTGTCCTTCGTTGGCCGTGCGCAGAAGTTCATCCATGAAGGCGATGCCGCGTTCCATGCGGC
>JAYUAV010000537.1:0-11090 GCA_043741175.1 Verrucomicrobiota bacterium | reverse complement strand
ACGTATGATGGTGCCGCGTTGCGGATTTATGTGAACGGAGTGCTTGAGAATCAGTCTGCGTATTCAGGCGGCATCTTCCCCGGCACGTCTGATGTTGGTATCGGACAAAACGTGGGCGGCACAGCCGTGGGATCAAGCGCTCCATTTGGTGCGCCGTATGCAGGGAGGATTGACGAACTCGCCATCTACAATCGCGCACTGACAACCAGCGAGATTGCCGCCATCTACAACGCTGGCAACAACGGCAAATGCACTACGAATCCGCCCGTGGTCAATTGCACAACTGCGCCGTCGGGGTTGGTCAGTTGGTGGACGGCAGAAACCAACGCCTTGGACGGAGTCGGCGGAAACAACGGCACCGCCCAAGGCGGACTGGTCTTTGGAGTCGGCAAAGTAGGGTCAGCTTTCAGTTACGATGGCTTCAACAGTTTCATCAACGTCGCCCCCTCGGCTAGTTTGAATGTGGGAGCGGGGAACGGTTTGACTGTTGAATGCTGGATCAAGCCCGGCGAAGTAGCCCTACGCCCATTGGTAGAGTGGCATGTCGGTTCTGGTGCTCCTCTCGGTGTGCATTTCTGGATTTACGATTTTAATGCTGCCAGTGGCGTCGTCGGGCTTTATGCAAACCTGATTGATACATCAGGTAATTATCATCAGATCACCTCCGGTGACACTTTGGTTGATACAAACAATTTCCACCATGTGGCGGTGTCGTATGACAAGACAACAGGCCAGACGCGACTTTACGCGGATGGATTGGTTGTGGCTGAACAAAACCTTGGAGTATTCACTCCACAGACGAGTTATCCATTGTATTTTGGCAACCGTCCTTCTGGAGTGAGCGCGGGCTTATACCGTGGGTTGATAGATGAAGTCGGTCTTTACAGCCGGGCTTTGACGATGACTGAGATTCAATCCATCTACAACTCCAGCACCGCAGGCAAATGTCCGCTCCCGCCGCCGCCGCTCATTACGCAGCATCCCGCAAATCAGACCATCAACGCCAACTCCACGGCGCAGTTCTCTGTCGCAGCGACGGGTGCGCCCACGTTGCGCTATCAATGGTTCTTCGCGGGCAATCCACTTCCGGGTGCAACGAACACATCGCTCTCCATCCCGAATGCGCTGCCGATCAACCAAGGCATTTACTTCGTGACCGTCTCGAACAACTTCGGCTACGCCATCAGCTCCAACGCCACGCTCACGGTGCTGACGTTCCCACCGGTCATCACGCGCCAGCCGACCAACGTGACCGTCATCGTTGGCAACACAGCCAGCTTGTCGGTGCAAGCCACTGGTTCGGTCACGCTCGCGTATCAATGGCTGCTCAATGGTGCGCCGCTACCGGGCAGAACCAGCACTGCACTCGCGTTCCAAAGCGCTCAATTCAGCAACGCAGGCAACTACTCCATCATCGTCACCAACCCCTACGGCGCGGTGACGAGTTCCGTGGCGACGCTCACGGTGAATCCAATTCCTCCTTGTGTGGCTGTCCATGATGGATTGGTGAGCTGGTGGCGTGGCGAAGGAAACGCGCTGGACAACTGGGATTCCAACAACGGCACAACCTTCGGCAGCAGATACACGCCAGGCAAGGTGGGAAACTCCATCCTCTCTCCACTCGTTTCAGTCAACGACTCGTCCTCACTCCGCGTGACCAACGGTCTCACACTCGAAGCCTGGGTTAATCCATCCAGCCTCACAGGCGTGCGCGTCATCGTGACAAAGTTCGAGTATCCATTGAACCAACCCCTCGGAAACCAGAGTGCCTATCTGCTAGGCACCACCAACAACGGCGCGCTGTTCTTTATGCTTACGCCCAACGGTTCTGTGCGCACCAATACGACGCTGCTCACCACCAATACGATTCCGGTCAATCAATGGAGTCACGTCGCGGCTACCTATGACGGCTCGGTGATGCGTCTTTACATCAACGGCTCGCAGGTTTCTCAGACGAATTACACAGGCCGCATTTTCCCCGGCAGCGCACCGTTCGGCATTGGCGGATTTCCCGGCGGCACGTCTTCTCCGTGGCAATACTCAGGCTCTTTGGACGAAGTCTCGCTCTACAACCGCGCACTGTCCGCCGCAGAGATTCAATCCATCTTCGCAGCAGACCTTACGGGCAAATGTTTCGCGCCGCCGGTCATCACACAGCAGCCGCAGAGTCAAGCCGTGCCTCTGGGTGAGGATGTGAAGTTCACGGTCGGAGTCTATGGCAGCCGTCCGCTCGCGTATCAGTGGTATTCCGCCAATCCGGGTGGAGCGGATGTTAGGATCATCGGCGCGACGAACGCCTCATTGCTCATCGAAAAAATCCGGGCGACGAACGCTGGCTATTACTTCGTCACCGTCACCAACAGTGTCGGCTCGAACTACAGTGCCCGCGCCCAACTCAGCACCCTGCCCGCGCCGTCCTGTGTGGATGTTTTGCCCGGCCTTATCAGTTGGTGGCCTGGCGACACCAATACTCTCGATGTCATGGGGTTGAACAATATCGCGCAGTACTCACTGGTAAGTTATCCTACGGGCAAGGTCGCGTCCGCCTTCACATTCATCGGCATTAGTATCGGCAACCGCATTACTATCAATAACAGTCCCTCGCTCAACTTCGGTCACAACGCCAATTTCTCCATTGAGATGTGGATCAAGGCCAATCCGAGTAACACGACTTATCCGAACGTGCCTTTGTTTGAGAAACGCACGACCTCTGTCTTGTGGGTGGGTTATTCGCTTTCGTTGAATCAAGGTCGTCTGGCTTTCGCCTTGGGCACACCTTCCATCGCTGCGCCAGCGGGCGTCTCATCGTTCGTCTCCACTGGCCCCGATTTGCGCGACGCCATGTTCCACCACGTTGCGGTGACGGTGAACCGCTCCGTAACCAACGGCGGCGTGCTCTACGTGGATGGATTGCCCGTGCTGACGTTTAATCCCACGGCGAGAATTGATTCTCTGCTGAACGCCTCGCCGCTTTACATCGGAGGACCGACGACACAAGAAACCAACTCCCCTTATAGCGGCCTGATTGACGAACCCGCCATCTACAATCGCGCGCTTACGGCTGCGGAAATTCTCTCCATCCGCACCGCTGGCGCGGCGGGACGTTGCAGAACAAAGCCTGTCATCCTGACACAGCCCGTGGGTGGATCGGTCGCGCTGGGTTCAAACTTCACCATGAGTGTGGTTGCTGTCGGCACTCCGCAGCTACGCTACCAGTGGCGACAAAATGGTGGGTCTTTGAGCGGAGCAACAAACTCCACCTTGACCCTCAGCAATGTCTTCAACTCACTCGCGGGCACTTACTCGGTCGTCGTTTCCAACGCGTTCGGCTCCGTCATCAGCTCGAATGCAATCGTGGTCATCAGCAATCGCCCACCCACAGCTCTCTCTGGGTCATTCGCAGTCAACGAAGACAGTCCGATTGATGTGTTGTTGACCGGCACTGACCCTGATGGAAACAATTTGACATACTCCATCGTCACTCAGCCGACCAACGGAATCCTCTCCGGCCCGGCCAACAGCCGCTTCCGCGTCTATACACCGCGCCTGAATTACAACGGCCCGGACTTTTTCACCTACAAGGTCAACGATGGCTTCTCGGATTCTGCCATCGCCACCATGAGCATCACCGTCCGCCCCGTGAATGACGCGCCCACGGCGGCATCGCAAGAAATCGCCACAGACGAAGACGAGCCTCTCAACATCACGCTCCAAGGTGGCGATGTGGATGGCGACATCATCAGCTACGAACTTGTGCAACAGCCAGTGCATGGCGTCTTGAGCGGCACCTTGCCGAATCTGACGTACACACCGGCTCAGGATTATTTCGGCTCGGATTACTTCACCTTCGTCACTCGTGATCCGAGCAATGCCGTTTCGCAGCTTGCCGCCGTGAGCATTATCATCCGCTCCGTCAATGACGCACCCGTGGCGCGCATCATTGTCTCACCGCTGGATCAACTCCCGGGAGAGACGAATACTGTGCTGATCTCGCCCGCTTGTTGCGACACCACACTCGTCCTTGATGGCTCGCAATCTTCCGATGTGGAGAATGTCCCGCTGACTTACATCTGGATGGACGGCACGAACGTCATCGCCACCACGGCCACGTTCACGAACCAGTTCGCGCCGGGAGTTCATGAACTTGCCTTGATCGTCAGCGACGGCGAATTGACTGGCACGGAATTGTTGACCGTTGAAATCCTCAAGACCGAGGAAGCGGTGCTGCATTTGCAATCGCTCGTCCAAGACTCATCGCTCGCTCGTAATGAAAAAGCCGCACTCGGCAACTGGCTGCGCGTGACCGTGACGGCACTGGAACATTGCAACGTGGATCAAGCCGTGATGTTCCTCGAACGTTTCGAGGGTCGCGTGGCCGAACGCATCTCCGTGATCAATGCGAAAGATGCAGAGCGTTGGATCACAATCTCCCAAGCCATCCGGGAAGTGGCTGGTTTGTGTGGTCCCGTACATCGCCCCGGCGGGAGAAACGGCAATCAAGAACCCCCGAAATCAAAGTCCGAACAGGAAGGGTCGTCCTCTGGACGTGGCGCAGAAGCGTCTGAAGTCAGAGTCGGGAAATCTTCTCCAAGATAGCCGTGGTGGATTTGCCGGGAACGAACGGCAGGATGACGATGCGACCACCGGCCTGTTCCACGGTGCGACGCTCGTCCTGATCCAAAGTATCCAGCGTGTAATCCCCGCCCTTCACGTAGATGTCCGCCTTCACATGGCCGAGGAAACGCGTCGCGCGTTTCTCGCCGAAGATGCAAACACCATCCACAGATTCCAGCGCGGCCAGCACCGCCGCGCGATCCAACTCCCCATTGATCGGACGCGCCGGCCCCTTCAACTGCCGCACGCCGTCGTCGCCGTTCACTCCCACGATTAAAACGTCGCCCTGATTCCGCGCCGCTTCGAGATAGGAGATGTGGCCGAGGTGCAACAGATCGAAGCATCCGTTGGTGGCGACGAGTTTGCGCCCGCTCTGGCGGAGGGCTTCACGCCATTGTGGGAGATTGTCCCAGGAGATGATCTTGTCGCGAAAATTCACGGCGGGATTCTGGCTGAACCGATTTCAGATTGGCAACGCTTTTGATTTTGCGCTCAAGGCGGAGCAACTCAGGTTCCGTTTTTTCCTCCCATCCCACAGACTGAGATGCGTCGGTGCGCCAATTCAGCGCGGACAAGTCTTGATTCAACTCATCGCCTGACTAAGATTCGTGACAAGTTGTCACGTCGAGACGACCACTAAAAAACATGATCCGCTCACTCGCATTCACCACGCAAGGCCGTCTTCACACGCGCGACATCGAGATGTTTTTGATGCCGACGTTGTTGAGCGACACGAATCTGTTCCTGTGGATTGATCTGGAAAATCCGACGGACGTGGAAAAGAAATTCGTGCTGGAGACGTTGTATCATTTCCATCCGCTTTCGGTCGAAGACTGCGTAGGCATCAGCGCGTCGCCGAAGGTGGAGGAGTATTCTCCCAAGGAGGACGAAAAGTTTGCGCCGTATCTGTTCATGGTGATCCATGCGGTGGACTACAGCCGGAAGGATGGCGTGTTCGGCACGAGCGAGTTGAACTTCTTCCTCGGAAAAAACTTTCTTGTCACCTATCACGACGTTCCGTTGCGGAGCATCACACAGACGGAAGAGCGCGCGGTGAAGGGGACGATGCACATCGCCCGCGCGCCGGATCGGGTGGCGCACACGTTGTTGGATGCCATCGTGGATAATTACAAGCCCGCGCTGGAAGAACTCTCGTTAGAAATATCGGAGCTGGAACAGCAGGCGTTGCAACATCCGTCGGCGGAAACGTTGAACAAGATTCTCCAGATCAAAAAGGAAGTGTTGCACCTGCGCCAGATTATAGGTCCGCAGCGCGAAGTGCTGGCGCGGTTTGCGCGCGGCGAATTCAAACTCATTCGCCCGCATCTCGTGCCTTACTACCGCAATGTGTACGACGCGTTATTCCAGATTTCGGAACTGGCGCAGGGCTATACGGATTCACTCACGGGTATCCTCCAAGTTTATCTCAGCATGTCGTCGAATCGCACGGGCGAAGTGGTGAAGGCGTTGACGTTGATCACGATTCTATCTACGCCGGCGACAATCATCGCGAGTTGGTACGGCATGAACTTCAAACACGACATGCACGAGTTGGACTGGACGCATGGCTACGCGTTTGCGTTTGGCGTCACGGCGTTCACCACGTTGATCACCTATTGGTATCTGCGGCGGCGCAACTGGTTTTAAGCGAGGAAATGAAAACGGTTTTTAAGGCAAAGACGCAAAGGAGCAAAGACGCAAAGGGAACTGAGTCCCGCACGAGTTCTCATAGTTGCATCTGTCTGTACCAACTTTGCGCCTTTGCCACTTTGCGTCTTTGCGTTGAAAACCGACTTGCTCATTACGCGTAATCATGGCGGCGGCGAAATCCAATTTTCTCGACAAGGTTCTGGGTCGCATCGGACGACTGGATGCCGAAGGTTTGCAAACGGTCGTGCAGCGGCTTGCGCGTGAGCGGGCGTTGCTGGAAACGCTGTTCAACATCATCGAAGACGGCGTGCTGGTGGTGGATGAAAGCGGACAGGTTGTTTATTTCAACCAAGCGGTCACCAAGCTGATCGGCCTGCAATCCAACGCCGAGGGGCAACACATCAGCGACATCTTGCCGGAAGTGGATTGGAAAAAAATCTCGCGCTTCGACAAGGACGGCGGGCAACACGTCGTGCGCCACGAGTTCGAGGTCGAGTATCCGCGTCCGCGATTCCTGCGGCTGTATGCTGCGCCGCTGGATGGAGAGCAAGTGGGTAGTTCGGGCGTGGCGTTGATTTTGCACGATGCGACTGAAGCGCGGCAGAAGACGTTTGATGCCATCGAGAGCGAGCGCGTGCAGGCGTTGACGTTGCTTGCTGCAAGCGTGGCGCATGAGATCGGAAATCCACTCAACGCGCTGCATATCTATCTGCAATTGATGGAGCGCGAGGTGAAGAAGCTTCGGCCTGAGACGCGTGGAAATTTGAGTTCACAAAATCGCACGCAGGTTGTGGCCAGCAGTGGAGACACGACTGAAGTCGCGGATAAGCTTGAGCAATATCTCTCCGTGGCCAAAGGCGAGATCAACCGACTCGACTACATCGTGACGCAGTTTTTGCAAGCGATCCGTCCCGCGCCGTTGCAACTCAAGACGGTTTCGTTGAACGAAGTCGTGGAGCGCACGCTCGAACTGTTGCGCCCGGAGTTGGATAATCGCGGCGTCACGATCAAGACGAAGCTTGCGCGACAGTTGCCGCCGACGCCGATTGATCCGACACAGGCACAGCAGGCGTTGTTGAATCTGATGAAGAACGCGATGCAGGCGATGACGAAGGGCGGCACGCTCACGTTGCAGACGGGCGAAAATAATGATGCCGCGTGGGTCAGCGTGGGCGACACCGGTGGCGGGATTCCGCAGGAACAGATCAACCGAATCTTCGAGCCGTTTTACACGACGAAGAAAAAGGGAACGGGACTTGGGTTGATGATCGTGCAACGCATCGTGCGCGCGCACAACGGCGGCATTGAACTGGACAGTCATGTGGGGCGCGGCACGACGTTCCGCGTTTGGTTTCCGTTGAAGGATAAGAAGCCGCGTCTTTTGGGAGCGCCCGCGTGAAACAGATTTTTGATTTACGATATACGATTTACGCGCCGCAGGTTGATGTGCGCGTAAATCGTCATTCGTAAATCGTAAATACGATGACAAAGCCGACATTATTGATCGTGGATGACGAGAAGCCGACGCGCGAGGGATTGCGCGCCGCGCTGGAGGAGCGTTTCGACGTGTACCTCGCTGAAGATGGCAAGAGTGCGATGGACTTACTCGAAAGCGAAAGCTTCGACGTGATGCTCACGGATTTTCAGATGCCGAACGAGGATGGGATGAAGTTGATCACTCGCGCGAAGTCACTTTCCAAACCGCCGATCTGCATCCTGATGACGGCTTACGGCTCGGAAGAGCTGGCCGTGGACGCGATGAAGCACGGCGCGGATGATTACATCGCGAAGGGGCGGTTGCAGATTGATGAGTTGGAGATGCGGATCGCGCGTGCGGTGCGGACGGAGAAGTTGGAGACGGAGAATGTTTCGCTCCGCAAACAACTCGACTCGAAGTTCGGCATGGAAAACATCGTGGGCGAATCTTCTGTGATGCGGGAGGTCTTCGATGTCGTGCAACAAGTCGCTCAATCGCGGGCCACGGTGTTGATCCTTGGTGAAAGCGGCACGGGCAAGGAAATGGTCGCGAAAGCCATCCACCAACTCAGCCCGCGCGCGAAGCAGCCGATGGTGTCGGTGCATTGTGCGGCGTTGTCGGCGACGTTGCTGGAGAGTGAATTGTTTGGTCACGAGCGCGGCGCGTTCACGGGAGCGCACGAGCGGCGCATCGGAAGATTTGAGCAGGCGCAGGGCGGGACGTTGTTCCTTGATGAGATCGGGGAGATTGACGCGGCGTTACAGATCAAGCTGCTGCGGTTTCTAGGCGAGCGGACGTTTGAGCGTGTTGGGTCGAACAAAACTTTAACGGCGGACGTGCGCGTGGTGGCGGCGACGAACAAGGATTTGGAAGCGATGGTCAAAGCGGGAACGTTCCGCGAGGATTTATATTTCCGGCTGAAGATTGTTGAACTGTTCCTGCCGCCGTTGCGGGATCGCATGGAGGATGTGCCGCTGCTCGCGAAAAATTTCCTGCGCGAGTTCGCGAAGGAGAACGCGAAGTCGGTGACGGATTTCACTGCGGATGCGTTGGAGATGCTGTTGAATCATCGCTGGCCCGGCAATGTGCGCGAGTTGCGCTCCGCCATCGAGAGCGCGGTGGTGATGTGTCGTGGCGAGCGTATTTCGGCGCGCGATCTGCCGCGCACAGTGCGGTCGGAGATGTCGCCATCGAACGATTCGAGCCGGTTGCTGGCGAAGAATGACTTGACCGTGAAGGAAGCGGAGAAACAATTGATCATTCGCGCTTTGAAAGAAACCAACGGCAACCGCACACTGGCAGCGAAGAAAATTGGAATGCCGCGCCGGACATTTCATCGGAAGTTGCACACGTATCACTTGGAAGGATTTTAATTATGCCGTCAATTCAAGACCTGATTCACAAGTTTGAGGAAAAGGGAAGTGCCGGAATGCGGATCGCATTCATGGTGTTGCTCACGGGCTCGCTGATGCTTTGTTACAATTGGCGTGCGTATCGCAACATGGGGACGCAGGAGGCGATGGATGCGGCGCAGGTGGGGCGGAACATTGCCGAAGGGCACGGCTTCAAGACGCAATTCATCCGACCGTTCAGCGTTTATCTCGTCAAGCAACACAATAAAGACAGGCTCACGTCCACGGACACCAACTCGCGCCCGGACTTCGCGCAGCTAAAAGGAATGCACCCGGATCTGGCGAATCCGCCGGTGTATCCGCTCGTGCTGGGTGGATTGATGAAGGTGCTGCCGTTTGATTACAAGGTGAACACCTCCGACCCTTTTTGGAGTGTACCAAATCCGCGGCTGCGCATCATGACGGAGGAGGAGCGAAAAAACGCTCCGGCGCGCATGTTTGCGCGATACAAACCCGACTTCTACATCGGCCTGTTCAATCAGACGCTGCTGATCTTCGTGGCTGTGATGACATTCTTCCTGGCGAAGCGATTGTTCGATCCGAGCGTGGCTTGGATGTCATACGTGCTCGTTATATTCTGCGAACTACTCTGGCAATTCAGCGTGTCGGGGTTGTCCACAATGCTGTTGATGGTGATCTTCATGGGGCTGATCTGGTGTCTGGTGTGGATTGAAAGCGAGGAGCGCGAACCTGTGTGGGGACATCGCGCACAGACATGGCTCGCTGTCGCCATAGGGTTGTTGATGGGCATCGGTATGTTGACGCGTTATTCATTCGGCTGGCTGATTATTCCAGTGCTGATCTTTTTGGGAATCTTTTGCGCGATCCGGCGGAATCAGATTTTGATTATCACATCCGCCGTTTTCCTGCTGGTCATCACGCCGTGGATTGGGCGGAACATCATGGTGAGCGGGACGCCGTTGGGGACGGCGGGCTATGCGCTCGTGGATGGGACGATGCTTTTTCCAGAAAACAAACTGGAGCGCGCACTTGAACCGGATTTCAGATCGCTGGGATTCAGACCGTTTCTTTACAAACTCAGCACCAACGCGCGAAACATTATTCAGGATGAACTTCCCAAGCTCGGCGGAAGCTGGGTGACGGCGCTGTTCCTCGCGGGACTGCTCTTGAGCTATCGCAACCCCGCGCTCGTGCGTCTGAGATATTTTCTGTTGGCGACACTGCTCGTCCTTTTCTTCATCCAAGCACTTGGCAAGACTCAACTCTCAGAGGATTCACCGGTGTTGAACTCCGAAAATCTCCTCATCCTGCTCGTGCCGGTCATTTTCATCTTTGGTGCGGGACTGTTTTATACGTTGCTGAACCAGATCAACCTCAAGATTCGTGAACTACAGATCGCCATCGTAGTCGCGTTCGGAATCCTGATGTGTCTGCCGATGGCGTTCATATTCATGCCGCCCAAAACCACTCCGCTGGTCTATCCGCCGTATTATCCGCCCGCCATCCAGCAGACGTGCAATTGGATGAAGCCGAGCGAACTGATGATGAGCGACATCCCCTGGGCGATGGCGTGGTACGGCAATCGTCAATGCCTCTGGCTCACCGCGAATGCCGAGTCACAGTTCTACGCGGTGCATGATTTCATCAAACCGGTGAAGGGGCTTTACCTCACGCCGCAGACCACGGACAGCCGATTCCTCTCAGGATGGGTGCGCGCGGGCGAACATAGTTGGGCGGCGTTTGTTTTGGAATTCATCCTCCGCAAGCAGGTCTCGTCCAAGTTCCCATTGCAAAGAGCACCAGACGGTTTCATACCGGAACAACTCTTTCTTTCCGATTACGACCGCTGGAAGACAGAAGCAGTGGGCGTCATCGCGCCGCCGTCAGAAGAAGAGTCACCGAAACCTGCGGCGAAGACTGGGGAAAAGCCTGCGGAAAAACCTGCGGGGCAGAAGTAGAAGCTCCGCGTGGTCGCA
>JAYUAV010000536.1:0-6558 GCA_043741175.1 Verrucomicrobiota bacterium | reverse complement strand
CAAAACCTTGTCGCCAAAAATGCGTTTCTGGCGTGCGGCAAAATCAGGGAGCTTGAACTTCTTCGGCGCGGTGGGTTTGGGCGGCGGGGACAGGAGCGCGATGACCTTGCCCTTTTTGACGATTTCCACCTGCTGACCGTCGGTGATCCAGTCCATCACGTCGCCAAAGGCGTGGCGCAGTTGTCTGACGTTCGCAGTTTTCATGTATGACAAGGATGTTATACAATACGCGGCGTTGCCTGTCAACGCGCGGCCTTGCGCGGGGCGGCGGGCATGGGAATGACGTTCTTCGCCGATTCAGGCGGCAAGACGTTGAACCATTTTTCGGCCTCTGACTTCGTGGCGAGTCCCTTGTAGTGCGCGTGAATCATTGCGGGTGAGTTGCCCGCTTGCTGCGAAGTCTGATTTTCGTTGGCGCGTGCGGCAAAGTGATAGGTGCAAAAGGCATGGCGTAATCCGTTGGTCTTGCGGATTGTTTTTGCTTTCGCGCAGAGTTTCAAAAACGTCTTTTGAAACACGCTTTCATTTCCGAGCCAGAGTTTCCCGGTGAATTTGTTTTGATAGGATTCAAGCCAAGCGGCGAGCGCGGGGCAAATCTCCACTAGGCGGCGTTGCCGTGTCTTGGCCTTGCGAGCGGTGACTTCGATATGCCCCGGTACCCGCCACACGTCCGCCCAATCCAAACGCAGCAATTCAGCGGTGCGTAGTCCAGCCAGTCCGCCAATGGCGATGATCGGGCACAGTGAATCGTCGGCATTTCCTAGCAAGGCGGCGAACTCGCGCGACGTGTAGAAAGAGGTTTCGCCGGTGTTGGCGCGTTCGGGACGCATCCCGTCTGCTTCACTCAAGCGGTGCGTGGCGGAAAGGTAGTCTTTTCGGATTGCCCATTGCAGAAATTGCCGCACAGAAGCGCGGTAGTTGTTGCGGCTTTTGGCAGACTTGGCCGGACGCTTCTTCTTCTTGCTCTGGGCTGGCGATTCACTGATTGAGCCGATGAAGGTGTCGAGATGTTCCTTGCCCAAATCACAGACGGCAGTGTTGGGGAACGTGGCGGCAAATTTGCGAAGCTGGATTTCCCGGTTGTAGTGATACTTGCCGGAGATTTGCGACCGCTGGCCGTCGCTGGCCTTGGTGCGTGGGGCGTCGGCATGGAGAAATTCTTCGACGGCTTCCTTGATGTCTTTGCGTCCGACGTTGGCAACGGTGCGGAGATAACCCGTAACGGCTTCGCCAAGTGTGCGGCCATGAAGTTTGCCCGCCGCCTCGACAAACTCAGAGACAGAAGCCAGCAGCGAGACGCGGCGTCCGGTGGACACATAGAAGCCCTGCAACCGTTCAAATGCGGCAAGAGCATCGCGGGATTGTGTGGCGGTGAGGGCGGCGGCTTGCGATCCGTCGGCGAGTTCGCGCACGATGCGTTCGGCAGCTTCGCGGGCGTCGGTATAAGTGGTGAAGGTTTGCATCCGCCGCTTGCCAGCAACGGAGTAGGCGAGCCGGTAGTAAGCGAACTTTCCGCCCGGTGCGTAGATTTTCGCTTTGCTGGTGCGATGCCGAATGGTGACGGGGAATCTCACGCGGCGGTCAGCATGTCGCGGTTTATTCTGTGCAAACTCTGTGCAAATTTCCTGAGATTGATCATTTATCTGAGGAAAAGATGGTGCGCGCTGCAGGTTTCGAACCTGCGACCCCTACCGTGTGAAGGTAATGCTCTACCACTGAGCTAAGCACGCAACCGACGTGAGAGTAGTTGGACGCCTCAAAATTTCAAGCCTTGTTCGCAGCCGTGTCGCGCGGCCTGTGGATAAATAAGTCTGCGTTTCAAATGACTTTCACCAAATCCGTTTTCGCGGCGCGGACTTTTTTGGCGGTAGCATACTTGTCCGTTGCTGCGCGATAACCCAAGGCGCAGCAGACCACGGAGCCGAAACCTTGCTCCGGCAAGCCGAGGAGCTTGTCATATTCAGCGGGAACAAAACCTTCGATGGGGCAAGCATCCACTCCAAGCACCGCTGCGGACGTGAGCAGGTTGCCAAGGGCAATGTAGGCTTGCAGCGCAGCCCAGTGTGGAACTTTGGGCTTAAACGAATCAGCTAGCAATATGCCTGTCATCATGCCTCGATAACCATTAAGCGCTTCAAGCGGTGTGCCGCGAGTGTCAGCGGTGAGCTTGAGGAACGAATCAATTTCCTTCTCAGAAATCGTAGTGCGTCCGGCGAACACGACGAAGTGCGAGGCGTCCACGACTTGGCGTTGTCCCCAAGTGTGCGGCAGAAGTTTTTCGCGCATGGTCTTGTCGTTGATGACAAGGAAACGATACGGCTGCAAGCCGAAGGAGGACGCGGAGAGGATGAGGCTTTCTTCCAGTGCTGTGAATGTCGCAGCGGGAATAGTTTTGGTAGCGTCAAATTGTTTCGTGGCGTAACGCCAGTTGAGAGCTTCGAGGAGTTGGATGTTTAAGATGGGATTCATGTTCGTAAAAAATGCCGCCGTCAGATGGACTCCGACGGCGGCGTGAGGGTTTGTTAAATTATTTCTCCAACGCCGCGCCTGCGATGCTCAAGGAGAGTTCAATGTCGTTGGTGACTTTGTCTTCCATTTGACCAGGCTTGATGCCGAAGTCGCCGCGCTTGATCGTGAACGTCGAGCGGATGACCAGCAAGTCGCCCTTCACTTTGCCCATCGTGCGGTCAGCGAGTTTGCCCTTGAGATAAGTGAGCTTCACCGGAGCGGAGATTTCCTTGGAGACGCCCTTGAGCGTGAACGTGCCGACTGCGGTGGCAGTGGTGACGTTGTCTTTGGTCTTGGCGTCTTTGAGTTCTTTGACATCGAAAGAAATCTCACTGTGCTTCGCGACGTCGAGCCACTGATCGCTGTGCATGTGTTCTTGCATCATGCTGTTTCCGACGGTGAGTGATTTGGTGGCGACGACGATCTTGCCTTTGGTGGCTGCAGGTTTTCCGGCGTCGAAGTCCACCGAGCCGCTGATGCCGCTGGCACTGCCGTTGATGGCTTCGAGCGGGGCGTCGAGTTTGAAGGTGACGTTGTTCACGCCTTTCGCGTCTTTGAAGTCAAAGGATTGAGGCGCAGCGGATGCGGAGAGCGCGATGCCGCCCGCGATGATGAGGGTAACGAGTGTTTGTTTCATGCTTGGTTCTGTTTGCTTGTTATTGGTTCTTTGTTTGTGCGAATAAATCGGGACGCGACGGCCAATGCTGCTGCGGAGAATAATCCCACGCCGAGAAAATCCAACCCCGGAACGAACTTTTCCCGCCACTCCGGCACTCTGATCTCAGTGATCTCATCCACGGTCCATGTTTGAACTTTTGTTTTCGACCAGCCTGTGTTCGCGCCTTTTGCCGCCCAGATGATGACGACAACGAGTGGAATGACCCCGGCCAGTATTTGGAAGGTGCGCTTCATGGTGTCTTTCAAACAAGGTCGAACAACAATACCTGCGATGGTCGCTTGGCCGCAAGCCTCACCGAGGTTTCATCAGACAACGCGGCAGCATCGCCCGCTTTGAGTTGTCGCTCGTTCAGTGTCACTTCGCCTTCCGCCACATGTACCCACGCGTGGCGATTCGGCTGGAGCGAATGTTTAACCTCATCTCCGGCGTTCAACTTGGCGAGAAGCAAATCTGCTTCCTGATTGATGGCGATGGATTTGTCGCGACCTGTCTTGCTCGCGACGAGATGCCACATGCCGGTCTTCGCCTTTACGAGAGATTTTTCCTCGTAACGCGGCTTCGCGGCCATGCCATCCGGTTTGATCCAGATTTGCAGGAGATGCACCGCTTCCTTCTCAGAAGGATTGAACTCGCTATGTTGCACGCCAGAACCGGCGGCCATGTATTGAATCTCGCCGGTGCTGATGACGCGACCATTGCCCATGGAATCTTTGTGCTCAAGAGAGCCGCTCAAGATGTAGGTGATGATTTCCATGTCGCGATGCGGATGCGTGCCGAAGCCGCCGCCGGGCGCGACTGTGTCATCATTGATGACGCGCAAAGAGCGGAAGCCCATGTGCGCGGGGTCATGATACTCGGCAAAGGAAAAGGTGAACCGGCTGTCGAGCCAGCCATGATCGGCGTGGCCGCGTTCTTCGGATTTTCGGATGGTCATCATAATATTTCGCTTTCGTTTTGGTGAAGCCAACTCGGTTTCACAGGTAAATGATTATCCCGACGTGTGTGCTGCGACTAATACTTTGTTTCTCGCCCAGCGATGCTTTTAAGGTATCGTTGCCGCGTGGAACTCCGGCATCTTCGATACTTTGCGACAGTGGGCGAGCTTTTGAATTTCACCAAAGCCGCGCAGAAACTTCGCGTCGCTCAACCCGCACTGAGCCGCCAGATCCGTGATCTTGAAAACGAACTTGGCCTGCAACTGTTGGAACGCGGCGCACGCGCGGCGAAACTTACTGAGGCAGGCGCGGTGTTTCTCGTCGAGGCGCGTGCTGTGTTGGAACGCGCCGACGAAGCTGTGAAAGCCGCCCGCGCTGTGGCTGGTGGTGAGCGCGGTGAAATCCACGTCGGCTACGCGCCATCGCTCACCATCGAGTTGCTTCCGTGTGCGCTGCACTCATTCCACAACGTCGCGCCCGGCGTGCATGTGAAACTCCACGACCTTTCGAGCGAAGAAATGTTGCGCGGTCTGGGCGAAGGTAAATTCAGCGTCTGTCTGGTCGCGCGCCCGGAGAAGAGTTCGATGCGTGGATTGAAATTTGAGATGCTTCAGGAATATCCCATCTGCGTAGGCGTGCCCGCTAATCATCGGTTGGTGCGTGCGAAAAGCGTGAAGCTGGCGCAGATCGCAGACGAGCCGCTCGTGGCGTATTCGCGCACCGAGTACCCGGAATATCACGCGATGCTCAAAGAACTGTTCGCCTCCATCGGCGCGACACCGCATGTAGCGGAGGAACACGACAGCGCGCCGAGTTTGATCGCAGCGGCGGGAATTGGGCGCGGCCTAATCATCGGCCCGGCATGTCTGGGAATGTTGGCAGGAGCGCGATTGAAATTTCGCCCGTTATCACCCGCGCCGTCTCCTGTCCAATTGGGCGCGTTGTTTGATCCGGCGAAACTTTCGGGTGCAGCAGGGAAATTTCTAGCTGCGGTGCGGTCTGCCTCATCTGGTCAACGCGGAGCAAAAGGTCAGGGAGTTACCACGCGATAAAAGTTCCGGGCGGTTGGCGCATTGGTGTGTCTGAAGAGCGTGATGTTTGTGGAACTGGCATTGGTGCTGAGTGCGGTCCAGTTCGTCAGGTTTGTTGAACCGAGCACGCGGTAGGTGCGTCCGGGTTGGGTTTGGAAATTAAATTCAAAGTTCGCTCCGATGCGTTTGGCGTTCGTCAACTGGGGCGGCACCACTGGCGGCTGCACTGTGTCAATGGCCGCGCGGAAGTTTAAGATTTCCTGACTGAAGTCGGTGTCGCCAAAGCCGAGGTGATTGACGAGCAATTTCCAGGGCGTGTGGGTCGGTGAATTGGTGACGCCGTTAATGACGGCGAAGATGGGTTGGCCGGAGGATTGAAACGCCGTGCGAACGGGGTTGCTGCCGGGAATGCCGTAGTCGTTGTAGCAAATGGTGGAGGCGGACAGGTTGTTGTTGATATAGCTGGTGGTTGAACTTTGGTAGGAGCTGCCGGATTCCAGATTCACAAACATATAGAGCACGGGCACGCCGTAAGGATTTCCGCCGCGCGCGGCATACCAGTCCACGATGCCCGCATCAATCTGCGGCTCGGCGGCAGTGCAATAAGGACACCACACGGCGAACCATTCGAGGAAGACGATGCGTCCGGCGAAGTCTTGAAGCTTCGCCTGCGCTCCGGCGGGAACAACCACCCCGTCCGGGCGCGTGAATTGTCGCCGAGCGATGAAGGTAAGATTGGTTACGGTGTCGCCGACTTGATAGAGCGCGGCGTTGGCGGTTTCGCTGCCGAGTGTGATGGCCAGCGCGAGCAGGAGTGCGCGCGCCCAATGATTAAGCAGTTGAGTTGCGATTTTGGTTTTCATGGTTTGTTGAGTTGTGTTTTCAGAAAGTGACAGACCACGCGGCTTGGACGGAAACCCAGTCACGGTCGCGGTAAAGATTGGTGAACGGTCGCGTGCCGACTGTGACTGGCTCGTAGTTCGCCCAGATTGGCGCGACCGTCAGACTGAACGACGAGGATTCGCCCGCGTAACGCAAGCCGAGGCCGGCCTGCCACGTTTCCACGCCGGGCGCGGCAGTGGAGATGAAGGCGGAGTTTTCGATCTCTCCAGTGTCGTGGTAATACAAACCGGAAAGATTTATGAGCCAGCGGGGAGTGATTTCAAATTCCAGTGTCGCACCGGCGTACCACGCGCGCAGCGTCGGGTCTTCGTGAGTATATCCACCCAACATGCGCCAGACCCAGTGTTCACCGAGCGCGATGTTGATGGCGTTGCGATAGGCGTAGCGCGTTTCGCGATCCGTGGTGAACGTGAGTTGAAATTCGTTCAGCACCCGGATGCGTCGGCTGACAATGTTTTCAAACTTCAGCGTCGGCGAATACGTCTGCAATGAGGAGTTGCCG
>JAYUAV010000535.1:0-2754 GCA_043741175.1 Verrucomicrobiota bacterium | reverse complement strand
CTTTCACAATCACCAACCGCCATTCCTCCCATGATTAAACAATTATTTTTCATCACCCGCGCCGCGCTGGTTCTCGCCGGCCTGCTTTTCTTTTCAACCCCGCTGTTCGCCGCGATACCGCCAGCGGAAAAACTGCTGCCGCCAGACACGCTCGCTGTTATTTCCGCGCCGGACTGGACGAAGCTGCGTGAGGTGTACAAGAAATCTCCGCAGAGCCAGTTCTGGGATGACGCCGCCATGAAACCGTTCCGCGCGAAATTCGCGGCCAAGTGGAGCGAGGAATTCGTCAAGCCGTTGGAACGCGATCTCGGCGTTAAGCTCGACGACTACGAATCGTTGTTGCAGGGACAACTCACCTTCGCCGTCACGCAAGAAAACTGGCAGGGCAAAAAAAACGATGGCGTGCCAGCGTTTGTTTTCCTGCTCGATGCGAAGGATAAGAGCGCGTTGCTGAAAAAAAATCTCGCCGACCTGCGGAAGAAATGGAGCGCAGACGGCAAAGCGATCAAGACCGAGAAGATTCGCGACGTGGAATTTTCCATCGTGCCGCTCACCACAAACGACATGCCGAAGACATTGCGCCAGTTCTTCCCGCAACATCAGAACGTGGAAGAACTCGGCAAGGAAGGCGACAAGAAAGAACCCACTCGCGATGAACTCGTCATCGGTCAAAGCGATTCGCTCCTCATCGTCGGTAGCACGGTGAAGGTCGTAGAAAAAATCATGGCCCGCACCGTCGCCGGAAGTTCTGCCGCCACGCTTGCGGAGCAACCGGACTTTGAATCTGCACGCATCGGAATGTTCCGCGACGCGCCCCTGTTCGGCTGGCTCAATGCCAAAACGTTTGTGGACGTGCTGGCGAAAGTCCTGGCGGATTCCGAAAATCCCGATGCGCCCAGCCCGTTGCCTATTCCGTCCGCCAGCAAAATCATCGCTGCCACCGGCTTGAGCGGACTCAAGACTGTGGCGTTCAACTTCCGTGATACCGGCGATGGCCGCGCTGTGGAATTGTTCCTCAACGCTCCCGAATCCACGCGCGCCGGGCTGATGAAATTGCTCGCCATGGAGCCGAAGGAATCGAGTGCGCCTGCGTTCGTGCCCGCAGATGCCGTGAAGTTTTCGCGCTGGCGGCTGGATGGACAGAAGATGATCGCCACGTTGGAGAAGATGGTGACGGATGTTTTCCCTGATGGGTTAAGCACTTGGAATTTCATCCTCAGCAACGCCAACGAAGCCATGCGTCAGGACGAACCAGACTACGACATCCGCAAAAACATCTTCGGCAATCTCGGCGATGATCTGATCTATTACGAAAAAGCTCCGCGCGGCAAATCGCTCGCGGAAGTGGAGGCAGCACCGTCTCTCTTTCTTCTCGGCTCACCCAATGCGGAAAAACTCGCGGCGTCGCTCAAGGGATTGCTTGTGATCATGTCACCGTCCGGCGCGAATCCCAAGACGCGGGAATTTCTCGGACGCAAAATCTATTCGTTCAAACCACCCACAATGTCCGCGAGCGCGGGCGGGAGTGCGAACCGGAGTTTGAACTACGTGGCGAGCGGCGGCTACGTGGCGTTCAGCGCAGATGACGCCACGCTGGAGGAATTTCTTCGCAGTAGCGAAAGCCAGGGCAAGGCGTTGCGCGACACTGCTGGACTGGCTGATGCCGTGGCGAAAGTCAGTGGCCAAAGCAGCGGCTGGTTCACTTATGAAAACGAATCAGAACGGATGCGCCTCGCGTTCGACATGTTGAAACTCAGCGCGGCCAACACCAACAGCGCGAGCAGCAGCGTGATTGACAGCATGATTCCGTTCGCGTCGCCAGAGAAGCAACTCAAGGACTGGCTGGATTTTTCACTGCTGCCCGACTACGCAAAAGTTTCCAAATACTTCGGCTTCTCCGTGTGGTCAGCAAACGCGAGCGTACACGGCATCACGTTCAAGTATTACTCGCCCACACCGGCGCAGTTGAAGAAGTGATTACACGCGCGCCCAATCCTTGAGTGAATTGAGCTGGCAAAACCGGCGGCGATGAAGTTCGCCATCAAGGAAATCGTAGTGACTCGGAATGATCAGGCGTGGCGCGAGTCGTCGGATTTTTCCGATGCTCGCGGGGAATTCGGCGGGGAAACTGTTCAGGATGGCAGGCGGTTTGTGGACGTTGAAAAAATAACTCGCCATCATGTCGCCGCTGAAAAGCATGTCGTGCTTCGCGCTGTAAAATCCACAGTGACCGTGGGTGTGGCCCGGCAAATGGATGACGCGCAGCCCGCCCCAGAAAGGAATCTCCTGCGAGTCGGTGATGAATTCGTCAATGGTCGCCGCTCGATACCGGAAGAGAAATCTGCCCGCCGCTTCCAGCCGACCGCACCAACGGTTGATGCCCTCGTAAGGATAGTTGCCATTGATGTGACACTGCTCCTCGGCGTGAGCAAACACTTGCGCGCCAGTCCACTCTTTGAGCCACGCCAGATTTCCCGCGTGGTCAATGTGACCGTGCGTCAGGAGAATGGCCTTGATGGAAGTAGGTTTCAGGCCGAGTCGTCGAACAAGTCGTTTGATAAAGAACGGTTCACCCACCATCCCGGTATCAATCATCACGCTCGCATCGCCGTCTTCGAGCAAATGGCAACAACCCATGATGCCGCGGATGGAATGTAATTTGTCGGGGCAATCCATATCGAAAATCAGCGTGGTGGATTTTTCAGATAGGGCGCGTCACTCCGTGCGCGCCGTCGTGTGTCTGGAAGCGCGGCG
>JAYUAV010000534.1:0-11050 GCA_043741175.1 Verrucomicrobiota bacterium | reverse complement strand
CCGATGAACAACCGCCGCAAGCGAACTGACACGAAGGTCAATCACTCAAAGCAAATCGCGCCCCTCAACACGAGGGGCGCGTTCGTTTCCAACTCCTGTTGTCGTGGCTTACGCCTTGGCAAATCGTTCAAACATCCCGGCGAAGGGAGACTTGGATACGGTGGTGTTCTGCTGGACTTTGAGCTGGCCGAGGATGGCGTGCCAGCCGATGTAAATTTTGTGCCACTGGTTTTCGAGACTTCGCAGCGCGCCCTCGCTCATCTCGCTGAGATAACGGAGCGATGGCGAATTGCCGATCAGTCCATGAATCTCTTCCTTCGTCGGCGAGCTGACATCCATGCCGGCGAGGATCAACTCCAGCTCCTGGACGAGCACGCTTTTGATTTCCAAGAAGTGCGTTTCGTCGTCCACGCCGAATTTCTTCGAGCGGGCCATGTTGATGAAGTGGTTGAACTGTTTCCAGCATTCGAGGTAGTTCTCGGTCTGTTGGATCAGGGGATGTACTTTTGTATTGCTCATAGGACTTAGCTTGTTTGTTGAGTTGGAACGGAAAGATTCGGCGCGGACAGGAAAACAATGGCGCCGCCGCGCATTTCGCGGGCGGTGATTTTCAGGCCGGGATAGTGGACGACAAGTTCTTCGAGCGGGAGCTGTGCAGTCTGACCTGCGCGGAAAGTCTCCACGACGCAGCGTCCGATTTCCAGCACGAGGCTCTGTGGGAAGCTCGTGGGCAAGGTCGTGGCGAGGATGCGTCCGCTGCGATCCATGCTGAAGCTGCCGGAGTGCAATTGCAGCAGCGGCTTGGCTCGTTTGAAAAAGCTAGTCAGGAAGCCCATAACGTCAGAATTTTTTTCATGCGGTCGCGCACTTCTGTCGCGTCCAAAGTGTTTTTCCAACCCACGCAAAGGTTCGAGCCGCCCTTTTGGGCCACAGCCACGTTGCGTTGAAGTCCGATACCGGTGATCTGTTGGAGACCGCCTGCTTGAAGTGTTTCTCCAAGCGTGTGAAAGCGATCAAGACTCTGGCGCATCCAGCCCGCAATATGTTCGGGATTTTCGAGGCCGCGCGAATCCACCATCGTCTCCGCCACAGTCTTCATGGCGAACTCCACACAGTCCGTGTTCACAATTTCCGTCAACCCGCTGGAACGCGGGGCACCAGGTTGGGCGGCGACGTTGGCCGGGCGATTGTGCGATGTGTCTGCGTTGCTACGTTCGTCAGACGCCTGGGCACTTTCGAGCAACAGGGCGTTGTAGGATTTGAAAATGGTGCGTGGGCGGTGCGGCTCGTCAGGCAGAAATTCAAAGTTGCCAGCCTTCCAGCGCAGAATTTTTTGGAACGCATCTTCGCCGCGCAATTCTTCCATCTCAGAATCCACGACTTCACCTTGATTAACCCAGATGCGTCCGACGAACGGGCCGTTGGTGATACGCAGTACGGTGGAGCTTTGGGAAATACACTCGAGCTGGACCAAGTCCATGAGGCTTTTGCTTTGAACGCCACGGAAGCCGCTCTCGTCGTATTCACGACCCAGCAGGGATTCCATGCACTCGAGGAATTGCGTCATCTCTTGTTCGCTGCCGGGCTTGTGCCAGTAGAGATCAACGCCGAGGGAATAAACGCGCGACCGGAAATTTTCATCCGCCATCGAGGTCAACACCACGGTGCGGAGTTCGGGAAACTTGCGACGCACAACGGAGAGCAATTGCAGTCCGTCCATTTTCGGCATCTTCAAGTCTGAGATGAGCAAGCGATACGAGTCCGCTTCCAGCATCGCCATCGCTCGCGCGCCCGATGGCGCGGTGTGGACTTCGGGTTGACTGGGCAATAACGCGAGCGTGTCGCGATAGACCTCCAGCAAATCCGGATCGTCATCCACCAGCAGGATTTTATATCGTGTTTCCATTGTGACTTCGGCGTGACTTCGGCGACTCAGCCGACTTGATTCCAAAATTATCAAACCCAAATGCGACCGGGTCATCGTCCTAAAAGCAAATGGTGTTCCGCCTTCCGCTTGTTGTGAAAATGTTTTCCTGTGATGCGTGTCTATTGAAAAATACGACACTAGGCTCATCGCCATGGGTTTCTTCGCATGTGCCTAGCGGAGCATTGCAAGGCACGATGCGGGACAACGAGTCCACCGTTTGGACAAAGTGGACTTTGCTCACGCGAAATAAGTTAGAGTCAAAATAGTCAGTAATCGCACCATCATTCGACAGAGTCAATTTTCATCATTGGTATTTCCCCCGGTGGCACGGCTCCTGCAAAGACCGCTTTCAAGTCGTATCAAGAGTTAAAGTCGTATGAATGACCTCGCAGCAAACAAGAAGGTGAATCAATTCACAGTCCGCCTGAGCTAAGAGGTATTTCAAGTCAGTCAAGGAAGGAACAAGTAAGAACTAACGGTCGGGAAAAATTTATGAGCGCATCATCAAATGGCGTGAAGAACGGATTCTTCGGTTACATCAAAGGATTATTTCGCAAGGACGACGCAGCCGTTGCCTTGGCGGAATATGATAACACCGACACCGCTGAAGTCGCCACACTTCCGCTTTCACCGCCGCCCGTCGAGGTTGCTTATGCAGCCCAAGCACCCGTGGGCGCAGCCCCCGCCGCGCCCGTGAACGACAATCTTGATTCCCGTGATGCAGGCGTTGCGCCCGTTGTTGGAGTTTCGCTCCAGCCGATCTTGGACGGATTGAATAACGAACTTCGCACCCGCGTTCGGGTAAAGAATGTCGGTGATACGACCGTCAACATTCCGTTCGATAAAATCCTTTCGCAGCTCGCCCAAGGTCAGGTGCGCGTTCCGTTCGGTGATGTCCGCAAGGGCGCGCCGCATGTTTTCACGCCCGAAACTGATTTCGACCGCATCTCTGTTTCCATTCCGTTGAACGAAGTTCTTTCACGGATCAATCCGGCGTTGCTCATGCGCCGTACGGCGAATCGCGTTGTTGAAGTTCCAGATGACATCACCAGCCCATTCTCAGGTCGGGGCGAGGGGCTTTCATTTTCGGTGGGGAACGCGAAAACGGAACAGCCCACTGCTCCGAGAAAAGCCGCGCCCGCACCTGTGGTCAACGGGCGCGGCTCCATTCCTACGCGGCCTGCCACTCAAGCTGCCAGTGCTCCTGCGCCCGTCTCGTTCGCACCGCTCAAACAGCAGCCCAAAGCACAGGTGCCGACGAATGCTGATGTGCCAGACCAGTTTTTTGCTCACGCTCCGGCAAAACAACCGCAACAACCCGCGTTTGTTCCCAAGCCCGCACTGCAACCTGCGCCGGCCATCCAATTCAATTCGCAACCGCAGGCTCAGCTTGTTGCTGCTCCGAAACCCGTTGCCGCTGCATCTGCTGCGCCCGCGATCACAATCCCTCTGAGCACACTTTCGGAAACATGGCCACAGGCTGTTCGCTTGGAAATTGTCCAGACCAACCTCACTCAATCACAAGTGGGCTTGCCGGTGGACGCCATTGAAACTGGGCTCAAGCGCGGTCGCGTGGCATTCAACTGGAAAACGCTCCGCTCGTGGATTCGTCCGGCCACGCCAGGAACAGTCTCCGCGCATGACGCCGCTGAATTGGAGCTACCGCTCAAAGTCATCGCGCCACTGTTCCTGGCTCGCAAACAATCCAACTCAGTTTCAACAAGCAAGACGTCGGTGGATGAAGCGATCCCGAACATCTTCTTCGGATTCCCGCAACCCGAAGCCGCGCCTGCTCCTGTCGCACCCGCGCCGCAGCAGACATTGATCAATCAATCTCAGGCCGCTCCCGCAGCACCGATGCAATTCGGACTCGCGCCTTCCGCGCCCGCGCCCACAGCCGCATTGGCCGCTGCATCAAATGCTGTTGCCGCCGCCGCAATTTCTGCCGCCGCTGCTGCCGCCACAGTCAACGCTGCCGCCAACAAAATCGCTGACACTAATTATTATCTCTGGGATCAAGCTTCGGACACGCAGATGTTGCATATGGAAGCTCTCAAGCAACGCGGCACGAGCAGTACTGAGTTCACGAAGCGTTATTCGTCCCCCAATGAGATCGTCGCCCGCGCCGCCTCCATGGAAGGTGTGGCTGGCGTCATCATCGCGTTGCCGGATGGTTTGATGGTAGCGAGCCAGCTCGCTCCTGATTTGAATGGCGACACACTTGCAGCATTCCTCCCGCAGATTTTCGCCAAGGTCAGCTCCTGCACCAAGGAACTCCGCATGGGTCATCTGAACAACGTCAGCTTCACCGTGGGCAACACGCCGTGGAAAATCTTCCGCGTGAATGCAATTTTCTTCGCAGCATTCGGCATCGCTGGTCAACCCATGCCGACGGTTCAATTGGCGGCTCTCGCCAGTGAACTCGACCGCAAGAACAAGTAAGTAACACTATGGCAATTATCAATCAGGCTACCAAAGAGCTACAGGTTAAGATCGTCTATTACGGTCCGGCCATGTGCGGCAAGACGACGAACCTCGTCCAAGTACACGATCACGTCCAAACTCAGGCGGGCAACAAAGGCAAACTCGTCTCGTTGGCGACCAGTTCAGACCGTACGTTGTTTTTCGACTTCCTGCCCATCGAGGCGATGTCTATCAAGGGTTTCAAGACCAAGTTCCAACTCTACACCGTGCCCGGCCAGGTGATCTACAACACCACGCGCCAGCTTGTTTTGCGCGGCGTGGACGGCATTGTTTTCTGCGCGGACTCGCAATACGAGAAGATGCAAGAGAACCTGGAAAGTTTTCAGAACCTTCAAGACAACTTGAAGAGCCTGAAGTTGAATCTGAACGAAATCCCATACGTTCTGCAATACAACAAGCGCGATCTCCCCAACGTCGCGCCTGCGGAATATCTGGATTTCATTCTGAACAACCGCGAGGTGCAAGTGCCCTCGTTCAGTGCCGCCGCCCACAAATGCGAAGGCGTCTTTGAAACACTCAACATGATCACCCGCATGTTGCTGCACAAATACGTGAATCAGGGTCAACCTCAACACGCATAACATGGCAACATTACCCCAACTGCTTGAAGAAGATATCCAGCGCATGGACGACATCCTGCGAGATTATCTGGAGCGGAGCGATGCCACCACCGGACTGGTCATTGACAAGGGCGGCTTCCTAATCACACACCGGGGCGACTCTCGTCTTTATGATCTGACAACCATTGGCGCACTGGCATCCGGCGCATTTCTGGCCAACCAGACCATCGCCAACCTGATTCACGAAGAAGATTTTGAAACTGTGTATCAGCAGGGCAAGAAGTACAGCATATTCGTCACGAACATTGATGAAAACTGTCTCCTGTTGGTAATATTCCCGTGTAGTACTGGCGTAGGCATCGTGAAATACCACGCGGCTGCTGCGCGCACTTCCATCGCAAGACAGCTTCAAACTGCACAAGCCCGCGATCCTGAATCTGGACTGGACCTCTCGGTCATGAACATGGCTGATCCAAGCGAGTTGTTCCGCAAGCGCGCCTAAAATTTGAAGTGCTGCCGCGTTAAAAAAAACGCTGAGACGTTTCCACGCGGCGGCGTTTCAACCCGCTCATCGCAGTGGACTATTTCCGAAACGAACTCGCGAAGTCGCTCGCTTCGACTTGCATCACCTTCTTCTCCAGTTTCGATTCCGCGATCAACTGGTTCAACTTCTTCTCCCACGCCGCGCCGCTCATCGGTAGCTCCACGGTTGCGTTCTCAAGCGACGAAAAGACCATCGCGTTCGCCAACTCGACAGAGTGAATCCCATCCGCGCCGGGCGCGATGAGCGGTTCACCATCGAGAATTGCGTTCACGAAGTTCTGCATCAATGCGGCATGAGGCGCAGTAGCGTTGGTGAACGGAACTTCCTCCGTCTTCGCATCCGGCTTCACGAATCCAGTCTTCGCAGTTCGGCTGAACTCGATCATGTCCGCCGCGTTGCGAGTGAACATCAACTTGCCGTTTTCCAAAATCAGCGTGCCCCGAGTTCCAACGATCTCAAACCGATTCGCGCCCGGTGCTTCGCCAGTAGAACTCACGAACACACCCGTTGCTCCGTTCGGCCATTCAAGATACGCAGTGACGTTGTCCTCAACTTCGATTTGGTGAAAGCGTCCAAGCTGACAGAAACCGCGCGTGCGCGCAGGCATTCCGAGAAGCCACTGCAAGACATCGAGATTGTGAAGACATTGGTTGAGCAACACGCCGCCGCCCTCGCCCCTCCACGTCGCACGCCACGCACTGCTCGCATAATACGCTTCGCCCCGGAACCAATCTGTGTTGACCCAGTTCACGCGCACAACATCGCCGAGATCGCCGTCGCGGATCAGGGCGCGTATTTTTTCATATCGCGGCTCAACCCGAAGTTGAAACATTCCCCCGAACGCGAGCTTGGGATTTTTTCCGTGCGCCGCGATGAGTTTTTCCGCATCGGTTTTGTGCGCCGCGATGGGTTTCTCCACCATCAAGTGCAAGCCGTGCTCAAAGGCTGCGATGCCAATCGACGTGTGCTGGTAATGCGGCGTGGCGACGATGACTGCGTCCACTGTCTTTGAGCGGATCAACTCCATCGCATGACCGAAAACCTTCACGCCCTTCGCGGCGTAGTCTGCGAGTTTGTCTGGTGATGTGCTGCAAACCGCCATGAGTTGGCAGCGGGGAACTTTCCCTTCGAGCAAATAGCCGGCGTGATGCCTGCCGATGTTGCCCATGCCAATCATGCCGATGCGGACGTTCTTCATGGCGTCAGTTTAGCCGTGAGAATTTTCGTGCCTAGAAATTTATTCCCTCGGCACCCCCCAGTCACACGGGCGCATCTTGACACTGCCCCCGGAGCGCGGCCTTCAGGCCGCTTCAACGCCCAAGTGGCAGTGGATGAAATGCTTGGCCTGCGTGCTTCCGGACGGTGAAGCGGCGTCAACGCCGCGCTCCGAGTTGGATTGATGTCGGGGGCAGTGTCAAGATGCGCCCCAGTCACACCTCATTCTCTATCCAAGCTCGACGCAAGGATTCTAGCTGGTTAGTTTCGCGGAATGGATATGAATCATTTGATTGATGGGCTGATCCGGTATGTCAGCCTAGTGATCTTGCTGACCTTTCATGAGTGGGGTCACGCGTGGATGGCGTGGAAGTGTGGCGATGACACCGCTCGCAGCATGGGACGTTGTTCGCTGAATCCGTTAGTTCATGTGGATCCCATTGGCACGTTTTTGATTCCAATGGTCCAGATATTTTTCCCCGCCTTTGGCGGAATCCTCATCGGCTGGGCGAAACCAGTGCCTGTGAATCCAAACAATCTTCGTAACCCAAAGCTCGACGACATCTTGATCTCGATGGCGGGTCCCTGGATGAATCTGTTGTTAGCGGTGGCGTTGTTCGGATTGGCAAAGATAGGATTGTTGGCGGGAGCTTTGCCGTTCTCAAATTTCTGCAACATGTCTGCGATCCTCAGTCTCGCGCTCTGTTTTTTTAATCTGATTCCCATTCCGCCGCTGGACGGCTCGCATGTAGTGCGTGTCCTGATCGGCATGAGCAATGAGACGTTTTATCAGTTCGCGCAATATGGTTTCATCATCCTGATTCTGGTCATCAACCTGACTCCGATACCGAGCTGGGTGAGTGCTGTGGTGTTCGGTTCGGCGGCTATCATGCAAAACTTGTTTGGTTTGGGTTAGTGAGTGTCTGTTTGAAAAGCTGGCTTGAATGCGGCGGCGGCTTTGGGCGGGGTTCGACTGAATACTTCTGCAAGCACACCCGTCTGCATACCGGTTTTGCGGCTTGCCTGACTGGGCAGCCCGCCTAAAGTGATCGGATGAAAAATCTTTTTGTCGCAATCATGGTGTTGCTCACGTCGCTCTCACTCGCGCCCGCGCAGGTGACAGCGGAGATCACCATGAATCAGGAACACTTCCTGTTGGGTGAAACCGTGCCCGTTGCCGTGCGCGTCACGAACCGCTCCGGGCAGAAAATAAAACTCGGCGAGGACGCGGACTGGCTCACGTTCACCATCGAAGGACGCAACGGAAACGTCATCGCCAAGTTGAGCGAGCCGCCGGTGCAGGGAGAATTTACCCTCGAATCCGGCCAGATGGGCACGCGGCGCGTGGATTTGTCGCCGCACTTTTCCCTCGACCGGAACGGACGCTATAAAATCACCGCCTCGGTGCGTGTGAAGGAATGGGACTCCACCCTCACCACCAAGCCAAAAGAATTCGAGATCATCAACGGCGCGAAAATGTGGTCGCAGGAATTTGGTATGCCGATTCCTGAAGGCGTGACCAACCGTGCGCCGGAAGTCCGCAAGTATTCGCTGGAACAGGCAAATTATCTTCGCACGCAACTCCGGCTTTATCTCCGCATCACAGACGCGGACGACTCGCGCGTTATCAAGGTCATCCATGTTGGGCCGATGGTTTCCATCAGCAAACCGGAACATCAGATTGATCGTTCCAGCAATCTCCACGTTCTCTACCAGCACACCGCCCACGGTTATCTTTACGTGATGATCACACCAGACGGTGAGATCGCGATCCGCCAGACACACGAGATCAACGAGGGTCGTCCGAAGTTGCAGGGCGACGAGAATGGAAAGTTCCGCGTGGTGGGCGGATTGCGATTGCCGTCCGACAACGACCTGCCCGCGCTGAAATTGAGTGAAACCGATGCCGCTCCGCAAAAGCCATAAAGTATTCTCAAACGCCTTCGCCCTGATGTTTGCCGCGCTTTGGCTGGCGGCGATGCCAGTGCAAGGCGTGGCGCAGGAAGTTTTAGTTCGACTCAAAAACGGCGACCGCATCACGGGACGACTGCTCGCGCAGGAAACCAATCACGTCATCATCGCGACGGCTTGGGCAGAATCCCTCGCGCTGCCTATCTCGACCATCAGTGGTTTTGATTCCGCAAGCGGCGAGATTCTTTACTCCTCGCCACAGACCGCACCCGCCTCGAAGTTGCCACCTGTGGCCGTCGCAAAACCCACGGCAGCTCCACCCAAGAGCATTCGCGGTAGCATCCAACTCGGCTCAGACATCCAATACGGTGCGCGCGACCGCGAACTGATCTTCGCGCGCGTCAAAGGGTCGTACGAACAACCTTACAAGAGCGACCCGAAGAAATTTTTCCGCACGTTCGGGGATTACAGCGCGGATTATGGAGAGACGGAAAGGGTGAGGTCTGCGAACCGCATGACGGGCAGTGTGAAGACGGACTTTGATTTGAACATCTGCACTTACGCATACAATGTTGGCAGCGGCGGCTACGACGAGATTCGGAAGATTGACGCGCATTACGAAGTCGGCCCCGGTCTCGGCTATCATCTCATCAAAGCTCCTGCGTTCTCGTTCGACGTGGAAGGCGGTGCGAACTATCAGGTGCAACTCCGCAGCGCAGGCGGAAATCTTGACAGCATTTTTATCCGCGCTGCCGAGGATGCCACATGGAACATCGCCCCACGTTTGTCGTTCACCGAGAAGTTCGAGTTCTTTGTGAACGCGGATGACACAAGCCAGTTCCGTTTCCGACTCGACTCCAACTTCAGCTACAAGCTCATCGAAAACTTGTCACTGAACCTCACGGTGATTGACCTCTACGACACTGACCCCGCTCCGTCCGTGGATCAGAACGAATTCCAGGTCCGCTCCTCCATCGGGATCACATTCTGACTCAGCCACCGAGTGAACCGCTTGATCAGCCAAGATCAGCGGTTAAGTTTCACCGCAACTCTTCCAACGACTGCACGCGGAATTGCATCTCTTTAACGATGGGAATGGCGCGCTGCAACACCGCTTGCTCGATCTGACCGGGATATGCCTTCATCACCACGCGCACTGCGGCGATGGGTTCGCCGTTGCGATCCCGCAACGGTTGCACCACGGACACCGTATCCTTCTCCTTGCCGTAAAAAACATTGCCGCCCGCAATCGTGCCGCGCTCGGAATCGCCGCCAGCTCCGCCGACTTCCGCCGCGTCCTTGCTCGCGATGATGCGCGGCTCGCCCTTCTCGTCGTTCACGTAAATCTTCAGCCCCACGAGGCGAGGATTGGTTTTCAGGCAATCACGGACGAGCGCGGCAGCGAACGGCTCATGCGGCGTGTAGTTGATGCGGGCATCGGTGAAGCGACACTCGGAATCTGATTTCGTCCAGAACCCGATCTTGCCGGAAGCGAAACTCGTGTCCGTCAACTCCGGGATCGCCTCGCGTCCGTTGAGCCACGAGCGGATTTTGTTGCCGCGACATTCGATCTTCAACTCGTACCACTCGTTGAGCTTCACCTCCAACGCCGGCCCGATAGGCTGGCTGCGGATTCCTGCCACGACTTTGTAAAAGCGGATGTTGTTGCCTAGCGCGCTGGCTCGGATGACGTAAAAGTTTTTCTCGTCCTGAAACCGGAAGACGATTCCCGCCATCTGCTCCACGAGTCCATCCACGATCTTGAACTTCGTCGTCAGCGTGAAGTCATCAAACTTTTCCCGTTGATAGACACACATGGAGAAGTATTCGTCCTTCAGATTTTTTCGCGTCGGGGTCAGCACCACATTGTTCGTCGCGCCGAGAGAGTCATCCACACGCGCGAGCCACAAACCAGGTTGTCCTTCACCCGCGAAGACGTTGGTGAAACCGGCGGGAGACTGCTCCGCGCCAGTCTTGCCAAAGTTCAAAACCAATTCCACGCCTCGCACTGGAATCGCGAGCAGACAGAGAAAGCCAATCAAACGAATTAACATCCCTGCGAGCGTGGCAAACCCGCCGCCCAGCGACAAGGAAATGCGCCTGCCGCCCTCGCATTCACTGACGACCCACGCACTTCCCAAAACGTCATGGACTGCGGTGGCAAGTCGGACGCGACACCGCTTTCAGACGTGCGAGGCGCACTCACATTTCAACACGCTCCAGCCCTGCGAAAGCGGCGTGGCGTCCGACTTCCTGCGGCACTCCAAATGCGGCCTCGGGTTTCTCACATCTCCTAACATTCGTTCACCCTCACCCGTTTTGTATCGCACCCTGCATACTGGGTGTGATTAAAGCCTGGTGAAGCGGTGTGCGGCATGTCCCGGAGCGCGGACGGTCCCCGTCCGCAGC
>JAYUAV010000533.1:0-26048 GCA_043741175.1 Verrucomicrobiota bacterium | reverse complement strand
CTCCACATTTTTCCCTCGACGCCCCAAACTTGAGCGGCACTTTCAGTCACACCCCGCAAAAGGCTTGTGACATATTCTGGCCACAGAATTATTCCAAATCCATCAATGCCAGAGAACGCGGCGTACCGGGCCGACAACTGACTGTTGATCTGAAAAGAAATCTCAATCAAATGTAACCTCTCTCTACCCGCCAACGTATCCTTAGTTGAGACGGGAAAACTCCGCCTCAAACACACAAAACACGAACGCAAAACATTATGAACTCGAACCATCTGAAATCCATCTTTGTCGCTGCCGCTGTCTGCTCATCTGGATTACTGGCTGTGGCGGCTCCGCTGAAACGTGCGGATGTGACCACCAATCCCGCATGGTTGCTGCATCTTGATTGCGACGCCCTGCGACCTACAATCATCGGTCAACATGTCCTATCGGAAACAGGCAAGCCCGAAGCCAAGGCGAAACTTGCGGCGTTTCAAACCATTTTTCATTTCGATCTCCGCACCCAATTGCATGGCGTGACAGTTTATAGCGAAAGCCCGTCGCCGGAGGATGGTGTGCTGGTGGTCTATGCAGATTTCGATTCCGCCCGCCTCGTCACGCTTGCCCAAGCAGCCAAGGACTATCAAAGCAGCGACCATGGATCAGTCGTCATCCATAGCTGGATTGATGAAAAGAAAACGTCCAAGGATGGCATCAAGCCGCGCACCTATGCTGCGATCAAAGGCAACCGCGTTATCTTCGGCCAGCGTGAAGATGCAGTGGCCCGGGCTTTGACGGTGATCTCAGGTAGTTCAGCCAATCTTGCGAGCACAAAAAACTTTTCTGAACTTGGCGTGTCTGGGAGCACTTCTTTCATTGAGGCCGCAGTCCGGAAAATGAAACTGCCTGATTCCGATCCGAACGCTGCGATCCTGAAGATGTCACAATCGCTGCAACTGGAATTAGGCGAATCGCAAAAAAAGTTGAATGCCAGACTAACGCTTGTGGCTGACAGCGGAGAAGTGGCGACGAATGTTCTTTCCATCGTACAAGGATTGGTATCGCTGGCAAAAATGCAGAACGACAAACCTGAATCGGTCAAGGTTGCCAATGCCATCTCACTGGCGCAGGAGGGCGACCGCGTGATGGCAAATCTGGTATTGCCCGCTGGCGAAGCTGTCGAAATCATGAAGGCCGACGCCGCGCGGAAAGCCGCCCTCGCTGACAAGGCATCCAAAGAATAATGGGTAGTCACAATTCTGAACAACACAGGTGACCACGGAACGTTCAACGGAATCTGACGCAGAGCTGGCCCGGCAAACCCAGGCTGGCTCTGCGGCTGCATTTGAGCAACTCGTTCATCGCTACGAGCATCGCGTCCACGCTTTCGCCACGCAGCTCTGCTGTAATGCCGCCGACGCGCGCGAAGTGACACAAGACACTTTTGTGAAAGCCTTTCAAAGCGTGCAGCAGTTTGATTCACACAGGGAATTTGCTCCATGGCTGTTCACCATCGCGCGGCACAAATGTATTGATCGCCACCGGGCCGCGCGCCCGGTATCGGAGTCTGCGATTCCTGAAGCTGTGGATGAAAATCACCCCGCAGAACTTCTGGCCCGGCGTGAAGACCGACAACAACTCTGGCAACTGGCTCGACGTTGCCTGACGGACAATCAGTTTCAGGCATTATGGCTTCGTTATGCGGAGGACATGGATGTGGCACAGGTCGCACAGGTGCTTGGCAAAACCCGGATTCATGTCAAGGTGCTGCTCTTTCGCGCCCGGGAGATTCTCGGCTCCCGGTTGAATCCCGCCCAGACTCTGGCCGGGGCGATTCCGCCTGCTTCAACAAACTATCTTGCGGAGAAAACACTATGAAAACCTGGCTCGTAAAATTCAGAATCTCCTTCGCGCTAGATGACCAAAAGCCAGTTCCTCCTTCCGTCAAGCTCGCCACAACTCAATCAGAACCGCTGCGGCGTTTCGCGGATGATTCCGCCAGACTTGATCGAGCATTGAAGAATTCTAAGCCTGAAACAGAAGTACCCGAAGGGCTTCATAACTCGATCATGCAAGCGGTTAGTTCCGCAGAGTCTGCTCCTGTTTTTGGATGGGGAAAAATCTGGCCGCGTTTGATCCCGACATCGGCACTCGCCGCGTTCCTTGCGCTTGCCATTTTTGCAATCAACCGTTCTTCAAACGAACTGAATGTGGTTTCACAGTCTGCCAATGCGTCCGCCCTTGCTGACGCTAGTTCTGGTGTGGAAATCAGTGGCAGGTTGATGCGCGACATACCCGGTGCCGCCCTATCATCCCTCACTGACGAAATGGTGCGACTCAACCGCGATCTGATCGTGGCTCAAGAATGTCTCGTCGCCTGTCTGCCCTGACTGACGGGGGCGTCGCTCCATGCACTACGCACAGTCAACTCTTGTCCCGATCGGTTTCATACTTTGAACCTGACGGAGCAACCGACGCTTTACAATCTTGCTGAAAGGTCGCGCATCTTACTTTTCATAAAGCAATGCTAGGTCTATGAACTGTCCGCCCCCTGTTTGCCGCGTGTGGATCGCCAGCGTGTTGTTACCTTTGATCAAAGCTTTTCGCAACACCGCCGTCACATCGCGAGTCTCATAGGCAGTGGTGTAACCGCTGCCTTTCCAGATCAACTGGCTGTTCACGAACACCTCTGTGTCCTCATCGTAAAAGATCACGAGCGCGGCAGTCTTGATCGCTGCGTCTGTGAATTGGAAACTTTGGCGCAACCAGATGTCGCTGGTGTTCCAAGGAGTGCGGACGCCCGGCAGCGCGCTGCCGAACGGCGCATTCCCCAACTTCCACTCGCGGTCATCAAACAAGTCCGCCGTCCAGTTCGCGGGCGGAGTCATGGTGGTGAAGTGATAGGGCTTCGCGAGATCGCCATCCGCCGCTGCGCCGACGAGAACTTTCCAATCACGCTCCGTTTCCGTCACTGTGGGTTGCGGTGCGGTCGGGCCGGTCTTTTCGTAAGCCGCCTGTCGCGACGTGATCTTGTGCATCTGTTTCAGATCGAACTTCGGACGACGATCATAGTAGTAGAGTCCATTGAGTTCCTGCTCCACGTCGGTGAGCTGCGTGTAGCAAAAGCCGAACATGTTCGGATTATCCAACAGCGCGTTCACCAAGCCTTCATAGCGGTAATAAAACTCCTCCAAATTTTTCGGGCCATCGCCGTAACCCCAACCCGCTTTGGTGTCGCCCCAGACCGTGCCGCCGAATTCACTCACCATGAACGGCACGCCGAGGTCTTTGCGCGCTGAAGAGGTTGTCGAACCATATCGAGCCGGTGTGTGCAGCGTTGGAGTGCTGGAGAAGAATTCCTCCCAACGTTGTTTGAAGCTGGCGGGGTTCTGGTTGTAGTCATGGTCATCTCGTACTTCAGCGTTCGGAATCGTGTGCGACCAACCGCTCGTTTCAAACACCGGACGAGTGGGATCAATGGCTTTGGTCTGGCGCACGACGATCTTCTGCAACTCGCCAGCTTCGCCGGGAGTTTCGTTGAACGGACACCAGCCGATGAGCGCGGGATGGTTGCGGTCTCGCTGCAAAATTTCTGCCCATTCGTTCGTGTAGTTCGCATAGTTGGCGGGCTGGAAATTGAAACCCCAGTTCGCATATTCGCCCCAGACGAGATAGCCGAGCTTGTCCGCCCAGTAGAGGAAGCGCGGCTCGAAAACTTTCTGGTGCAACCGCGCGCCGTTGTAACCGCAAGCCATCGAACGCTCGATGTCTTTCTTCAATTCATCGTCGCTCGGTGCAGTCCAGATGCCGTCGGGATAAAATCCTTGATCGAGGATCAGTCGCTGGAACACGCGTTTGCCATTGATCAAGATGGCGCGGCCTTCGATGGATACTTTTCGCAGGCCGAAGTAGCTGGTGAGTTCATCCACTTTCTTACCGTCGCGTTTGAGAGTGAACTTCAAGTCATACAGAAATGGCGATCCGATCTCCCACAGCTTTTTCTGACTGAGGTCAACCGCGAGCGGATTGCTGTTCCGCGAAACCGGACTCGTCACCGAACCAACCTTCTTGCCGCTGGCGAATGCTTCGACCGTCAACATCAGACCCGTCGCGTCGCCATTCACCGACGCATCAATCAACACACGCGAGTGATCGGGATCAGGCACGACGGAAATGTTTTCCACGAACGACGAGCCGACGGCTTCGAGCCACACGGGTTGCCAGATGCCAGTGGTGCGCGTATAGACGCAGCCTTCGCTGACGGTGTGGGTTTGTTTGCCGGTCGGTTGCTTGCCACTCGCGGTGTCGTCGAACGCGTGGACGACCACTTCATTGCTGCCATCGCGCAGGAATTTTGTGATGTCGAAACTGAACGAGACATTTCCGCCGATGTGAGTGCCGACGGGTTTGCCGTTGATCCAGACCCACGTCTGATAATCCACGCCGCCGAAGTGCAATCGCACGCGCTGGCCGCGCATCAACGCCGGAACTTCAAACGCGCGCCGATACCAGACATGCTTCATGATGCCGTAATGCCCCACGCCAGAGAGTTTGCTCTCAGGACAGAAGGGCACGGTGATCTTCGATGACAATTCTTTCCCGGAAGTGAGACCGCGCGCTTCGCCATCGGCTTGGTCATCAATCTCGAACTGCCACTCGCCGTTGAGCGTGAGCCAGTTTTCGCGCAAGGCATCCGGGCGCGGATGTTCTGGACGCGGGACAGCGGCGAAGATCGTGGCGCAACAACTCAACGATGCGATGAGAGTGAGGAGCGAGCGCGAACAGTTCGGCGCGCTATGGATGAATCGTTTCATAAATTGGCTCTGGTTCTTAACTTCATGTTAAGCAACGCCAGATGATCCAGACAGTGACATGAAATGGCCACAACTACGAGTCAGCTCAACTTGTGGATGAACCGCAAAAACAGGGACGCATTGTTCATGCGTCCCTGTCTGTGTCAGTGAAACAACTTACGTCACGATGCGCGAGACCGGATCACTCGGATCGGAATAACCCGTGCAGCGCACTTCACCCCTGCAACAACCCGCGCTGCCAGTTCATCAGTTCCGGCGCGTGCTTGTCCCAATCCCGCGCCAGATCGCCCATCGCGGAACGGGGCGCGATGATCGTCGCGTCAATACCCAAGGTATGCGCCACTGAATCGCGGCGCTCCTCCAACACATGAAAACGCCGACGCTCCGCTTCCGATGGACGTTGCGTGCGGTTGCGGAGAATTTGCGGGAACGAATCTTCGGAGCGCAGAAACGCCGCTGTGATCGCTTTGGCAATCCCTTCGCGACGACGTGGTGAAAGATGTCGCGGGAAGATGGGGTCAATCTCCTGATTCGCGGCGGCGGCCTCGGCGATGGCTACCATCTTCTCATGCGCGAGAATAAAAAACGGCGGACGGTTCGCGGCGATGGCCTCGTCCTCACGCCATTGCCAGAGTTCACGCATGACGGCGAGTCCGGCGCGATTCAGAACGTGGCTGCCTTTGATGCGCCAGATCGTGTCAGATTCATCCGGCGCAGGGCGCGAACATTCAGCGATGAGTTGCGCGCAGGATTCCGTGTGCCAGTCGAGGCGGTGTTTCTCCGTCAATTCGCGCGTGAGGTGATTGGCCAGCTTCCTGAGATAATGCGTGTCGTTGCGGGCATAGACTTCCATCCGCTCGGTCAAGGGTCGTCGCGCCCAATCTGCTTTCTGCGGGCCTTTGTCCAACTTCACGCCGAGAATTTTTTCAACGAGCGCTCCCAGACCGAACTCGCGATAGCCGAGTAACCGCGCCGCCAGCATCGTGTCGAAGATCGCTCGCGGCGTGAACCCGTGATGCTTGTAGAACAGGCGCATGTCGTAATCCGCCGCGTGCATGATGAGTTGGTGGCCGGAAAGAGCGTCGAGCAATGAATCAATGTTGATGTCCGCAAGCGGGTCCACGAGGCGATCCCCGGCACTGGTGCTGATCTGGATGAGGCACACTTTTTCTGGATACGCGTGCAAGCTGTCCGCCTCGGTATCCACGGCAATCCAATCCGCCGCGCGCACGACGGGAATAAACGCAGCGAGTCTTTCTTCAGTATCAATCACGCGTGCAGATGAAACGCGAAAGACAGGCGCGAAGTCAAAGTTGTTTTAGCCGGATCCATGTTGCGGAGTAAGACGACTGGCAAAATGTTTCGCGCCGCCGGGGATTTCTCCTCCGGCGGCGCGAGTTGAACCAACAACCAAACCAATTGATCAGCGGGCGTTGTGGTAGCCTTCTTCGCCGTGTTCAGCGAGGTCGAGGCCAGCCATTTCGACTTCTTCAGCCGGGCGTAATCCACCGAGGACGGCCTTCACGATGAAGGCGATGACGACCGTGCCGACGATTGCCAGTGCGAGCGTGACGCCGATGGCTTTGAGTTGTTCGAGCCAGAGCGATTTGCCGACGATGTCCTTGAGGTTTGTGCTCAAGTTTGCATTGACGCTCGGCGTGGCGAGGAAGCCGGTGAGCAGCGCGCCCAACGTTCCGCCGACGGCGTGAACACCGAACGTGTCGAGTGCGTCGTCGTAGCCGAACCAGCCCTTGACCTTGTAGCAGAAAAACCACGGGATGATGCCCGCCGCGAGGCCGATGACGAGTGCGCCTTTCGCGTCAATGAATCCGCAAGCCGGTGTCACCACGACGAGTCCCGCAACCGCGCCGGAGCAGAATCCAAGCACGCTGGGCTTGCCGCGAACAATCCATTCCAACACAGGCCACACGAAGGAAGCCACTGCCGTCGCGATGGTGGTGGTCATGAAGGCGTTTGCCGCGACGCCGTCAGCCGCGAGAGCAGAGCCAGCGTTGAAGCCGTACCAGCCGACCCACAACATGCCAGTGCCCACGGCGCAAAGTACCATGCTGTGCGGAGGCATCGGTTCTTTCGGGAAGCCGCGCCGTTTGCCTAGGATGATGCAGAGGATCAATGCCGACCAACCTGACGACATGTGAACGACTGTGCCGCCCGCGAAGTCAATCGCCTTGATCGTTGCGCCTGCGTTCCACACCCCGTTCATCGCGCCGTTGATGCCCCAGACCATGTGAGCGAGCGGGAAATAAACCACAACCATCCAGATACCGATGAAGAGCAGGATGGCCGAAAACTTCATGCGCTCGGCAATCGCGCCGAGGATCAGGGCAGGGGTGATGATCGCGAACATGAGTTGATACATGGAGAAGACGTTGTGCGAAACCCAGTAGGAGTAATTCGTATTGAGCAAGCTATCCACGCCGTTGAGCATGGCGTATTTCATGTTACCCCAAACGCCGGGTATCACGTCTTTGCCGTCTGCGAACACCGCGCTGTAACCGAACAGCACCCATAGGATCGTGACAAGTCCCGCGATGCCGAAGCATTGTGCGATGACGGACAGAATGTTTTTCCGGCGAACCAAACCGCCGTAGAACAGGAACAATCCGGGCAGGGACATGAACAGCACGAGTGCCGAGCTGGTCATCATCCACGAGTTGTGGCCAGGGCCAGCCGCAGAAATCTTGGAGTTGACCTTGGCGTCCACGGCGTCTGCACCGCGACCGACATTGTTGATGTAGGCTTCGAGATCGGCGATGCGTTGTTCGTGATCGGGATCAGCCTTGGCCGGTGCAGCGGCAGCGGGAGCGTTCGTCGCGGGAGCGTCTTCGGCTCGCGAGTTCACAGCGGTTAATGCTGTGCTGGCGATCAGTGCGAGAGTGAGGAGAAATCGTTTCATGGTTTTAGATTCAAATTGTTCAGGGTTGAAAACTATCAGACAGCGGCGTCGCCTTTCTCATCGGTGCGGATGCGGATGGCGGTTTCGACTGAGGAGACGAACACTTTGCCGTCGCCGATCTTGCCGGTCTTGGCGGCCTTGACGATGCACGCCACGGCTGCGTCCACCTGTTTGTCGGTGAGGACGAGTTCAAGTTTGATCTTGGGAAGGAAGTCCACGGTGTATTCGCTGCCGCGATAGATTTCGGTGTGACCTTTTTGACGACCGAAGCCTTTGACTTCGGTGACAGTCATGCCTTCGATTCCGATTTCGCCGAGGGCGTCTTTGACCTCTTCAAGTTTGAAGGGTTTGATGATGGCTTCGATTTTCTTCATTCGATTCTGTGTGTTGGTTGTTGAGCGGAGCTTTGCCCGCGCTGTTGTTTTTTATTTTCCAATGACTCCGAGTCGCTGGACCGGCTGGTGCGCTCCTTTGCAGCAACGATGCCAGCACGGTGAAAGAGATTCATGGACGCGAGAAACACATTGATTCCAAAGGGAAAAATAATTTTTCAATGTGAGCGAGTTCAGTAGAAGCAGCCAGAGGTTCGCTGGGCGAAAATGAACAGCACGGGCAAAATGCCGCAGCGAGATGTTGGCAAACAAAACGGCGGCGAGCGCAACCAAACGCCCGCCGCCGAACCAACCAACCACCTAGTTCCAACCCATTTGTCGGACGATCTCGCGCAATCATGAAACTCGCGCGAGCTGCGACAACCAACCCGTTGCCGCGACGACAACCTCAACTTAGCAGTGCGAGTGCCAGCTAGAAAAGCAAAAGTCCTTACGGATATTCCTGATGCGTTCTGCGGTTCACACCCACAACGACAAGCAACGATGGTCGCTTTACCGTTACCACAAAAGCGGATTTCAATCACGGATGGTGGGTGGATTCACACTGATAAGAGAGGGGAATTGCGCCACTGCTGGGCTTCACCCGCTGGGTGAATGAATTGAAATTCGTTTTAATCCGTGTCCATCGGTGTCCATCCGTGGTTGTTTGGAATCAACTGCGGAGTTTAAGATTACAACCGCGCAACGAGAAGTTCGCGTTGGAAGATGAGTTCTTTTGGGAGGTGTGAGTAGAGTTTGAAGAACAGTTCATCCTGCATCAGCACTTCGCGCCGCCAATCCTCGTAGTTGATGGTCTGCGCGGCTTCCAATCGCGCGGCATCAAAACCCTCCATGCCTTCGAGATCGAAACTCTTCGCGCCGGGCACCCAGCCGAGCGGGGTTTCATTCGCGTCGGCGCGTCCGCGACAACGATCCACAATCCACTTGAGCACGCGCATGTTCTCGCCGTAGCCGGGCCAGAGGAATTTGCCGTCCTTGTCGCGACGAAACCAGTTCACGTTGAAGACGCGCGGTGGATACTTGAGTGCTTTGCGGATTTGAATCCAGTGCCGGAAGTATTCGCCCATGTTGTAACCGCAGAACGGAAGCATCGCCATCGGGTCGCGGCGCACTTGACCTTGAACGCCAGCGGCGGCGGCGGTCATCTCCGAACCCATCGTCGCGCCGATATAGACGCCGTGAATCCAATTGAACGCCTGATACACGAGCGGCATGGTGTCCGCGCGGCGACCGCCAAAAATGATCGCGCTGATCGGCACGCCGTTGGGATCATTGACTTCAGGCGCGAGCATGGGGTTGTTGGTCATCGGCGCGGCGAACCGGCTGTTGGGATGCGCGGCTTTTTCTTTCGAGTCCGGCGTCCATTTGTTGCCGCGCCAATCGAGACACTCGGCTGGCGGCGGGCCATCCTTACCTTCCCACCAAACGTCGCCATCGGGCGTGAGTGCGACGTTGGTGTAGATCGTGTCGCGCGACATGGCGGCCATCGCGTTGGGGTTGGACTTGTAATTTGTTCCCGGCACGACGCCGAAGTAACCCGCTTCAGGATTGATCGCGTAGAGCCGTCCGTCCGGGCCGGGTTTCATCCACGCTATGTCGTCTCCAACCGTCCAGACTTTCCAGCCGGTGAAATGTTCGGGCGGCACGAGCATGGCAAAATTTGTTTTGCCACACGCGCTGGGGAACGCCGCTGCCACATAAGTTTTTTCACCCTTGGGCGATTCGACTCCGAGGATCAACATGTGTTCCGCCATCCACCCTTGCTTGCGACCGAGAAACGAGCCGATGCGTAGCGCGAGACATTTTTTGCCGAGCAAAACATTGCCGCCATAATTCGAGCCGAGGGAGATGATGGCGTTGTCTTGCGGGAAATGAGCGATGTAACGGCGGTCTGGATTCAGATCGAGAGTGCAATGCAGACCACGATTGAAAGCGTTGCCCGCGCCGAGTTGTTTCCACGCGATGGTACCCATGCGCGTCATGATTCTCATACTCAACACGACGTAGATCGAGTCCGTGAGTTCAACACCGACCTTGCTCAACGGCGAACCCGGCGGCCCCATCAGGTACGGCACGACATACATCGTGCGCCCCTTCATGCTGCCCCGCGCGAGATCGTGGAGTTTGGTGTACATCTCGGCGGGTGCTGCCCAGTTGTTTGTAGGCCCCGCTTCGTCCTCGGTATCCGTGCAGATGAAGGTGCATTGCTCGACGCGTGCGACGTCGTTGGGATTTGAGCGGTGATAGTAACAGCCCGGAAGTTTATGTGGATTGAGCGGAATCAGGATTCCGGCTTGGACGGCCTCGGCGGTGAGTGATTGTTTTTCCGATTCCGAACCGTCGCACCAATGGATGCGATCCGGTTGGCAGAGTGCTGCCATGTCGCTCACCCAGTCTGTGACGAACTTGTTTGGAGGCGTGGCTTGGTTTTGAGTTTTCATCACGTTCTTAATTAACCAAACCAAGAGTCATTTGCACAACAGCGCTTTTGCCAAAGACCAACCTTCAATGGGAACTTCGCGGTAGTTCTTTCAACCGCACGCGGCGATATTCCATCTCGCCGCGATCTCCTTCAAAACCGATCGGGCCGGAGGCGGGAAGTTTCATCGCAGCTTCCAGCACTTCGCCGTTGCAAGTGCAGAAGGCGACGTTGTTCGTAGCGATGACGATGATCTCATTCCAGTCCTGCGGCTTGTATTGCTTCAAGTTTTTGTAAGGTCCAGCGACGAGGTAGTCCCGACATTGCAGTTGCGGCTCGCGAACGTAGATGCCGCTGTCGGCATTTGTAGCGGCGCGGAATTCCAGCTTGAGGATGAAATCGTTGGTGAACTCTCTCGTCGTCCAAATCTTCTGGATCAAGCGCGGTTCGCGCGGGTGAACTGTCAGTGCGCCGTTCGTGGCGGAGAAGCGTCCGTCATCGCTCGCGAGTTTGCCGTCAAAGTTGTTGGTCAAATAACCCCAGCCAGTGAGGTCTTTGCCGTTGAACAGGCTGACGTAGCCGGGTTCGGGTTTGAAATCATCGGCGCGTGCCACAGTAAGAATCATCGAGATGGCGAGCAGTGTGAGGATTCGGGTGGAGAACGAGGAGGTTGTTTTCATTTCAGGTTGTGCTGTTTGTTGGTTTGATTGTTCGGTTTCAAATCAGGACTCGTTGCAGTCGTTCCAAGAACGCCTGTTCGTTTTCTTTCGCGGTTGTGCGGCTATTGTCGGGGCGACGTTGATCGCGTCCGCCGCCGTGGAGTTCTTCGACGCGCTCGTTGAAGAAGGGTTTCGTGCCGCCTTCGTTGATCTCTTGTCGTAGGACTTGTCGCCAGTGCGGAATCCGCGCTCGCAACTCGGCAACACTTGCTGGCTCGTAGGTTTCAGCAAGCTTCAACAACGCACCGGCATCGTCTGCGCGAAACGCGTCGCCGACGGACGTGAGATAACGCGTGAGAATTTCTCGGCGGCTGGGGTTCTCCCAGATCGCGCGACGCGCGATGGCTTTGAGCAGCGCACGATCTCCGGCTTGCGGCAGGCTGCCGATCAATTGGAATACACCGTCGTCAATCGTGCCTTCCAATCGAAGGCGATGGACGAACCGTTCAATCATCACATCGCGCAAGGGGACTGGATGTATCGCGCCGTCTTCGGTGGTGAGTCGGGCGAGAGTCGGACGTTGCGCGAGTTGTTGAGTCAACGCTGGCCATTGATCTGCGGGGACAGACTTTTTGCCGAGCAACTCAGCGAACACCGATTGATCTGCCAGCGACGGCGTGAAGAGTGCCGCGAGAACCAGATCAACCTCGTAATCCTCCAACTTGGGAAATGTCTCGACGAGAAACGCGCCGACGTCTTCGCGTGCAACTCCGTGCGTGCCGACGATGTGCTTGATGACTTGCGGTGAGACTGAGCGTGGACGTTCAAGTTCAGCGGCGAGTGCTTTGAGGAGATTGGTCACGTCACCTTGTATTGTCCGGGCACAGCCACTTCCGGGAATGGCAACGCGCCGAACTCATACTTCTCCGGGCCGAGACGATGGTTTGAGTTGAGCATCTGATCCCATTCCACAATCGTGCCGCTGTAAGCGGATTCGCGCCCCATGATACCCATGAGCGTGGATTCGGCGGTTTCCTGTGCTTCGTTCAACGGCTTACCCGCGCGGATGCTATTGATGAGATCGAGATGTTCCTGCTCGTAGGGATTGGTGTCCTGATCGCGGAAGCGCCACGCTTGGCCGCCGGTGACGCGGATAAACGATTTGCAATCGCTCGTGCCTTTCGTGCCCGCAATGAAATCGCCAACTCTGCTGTCCGTTTTGTCCATCTGACGGCATTGACTGAACATCTTCATACCGTTCGCATACTCGAACTCTGTGGCGAAGTGATCGTAGATGTGCCCGTAGTTGGGATGATTCGGACGCGCGGCGCGACCGCCCATCGCCATCGCCTTCACCGGGTTTTGACCGATGACCCAGCGCATGATGTCGAGGTTGTGGAGATGTTGTTCGACGATGTGATCACCACTGAGCCAGGTGAAATAGCCCCAGTTCCGCATCTGCCATTCCATATCGGACATCTCCGGCGTGCGATCAATCGTCCAGACGACGCCACCGTTCCAATAGCATGAACCGTGGACGATTTCGCCAAGCGCGCCGTCCTGGATGCGTTTGATGCACTCGTTGTAACTCTTCAGATGACGACGTTGCGTGCCGGAGACGATGCCGAGATTTTTTTGCTTCGCGAGCTTTCCAGCCTCCATCACGATGCGAACCCCCGGCCCGTCCACGGCACAGGGTTTCTCGATGAAACAATTCTTGCCCGCTTGAACCGCAGCCATCAGATGCGTCGGACGGAAATGCGGCGGCGTGGCCAGGATGACGTAATTGATCTCCGGGATGGCGAGCAACTTCTTGTAGCCGTCGAAACCGGTGAAGCAATTCTCTTCCGGCACATTGACGCTGACAGCACCGAGGTTCTTGCGACAATTCGCCAGCCGATCCGGGAAAACATCCGCGAGCGCCACGACACTGATGTTCGAGTTGGCGGCTTTCGCGCCAGCCTTGATGTCCTCGGTGTGATAACCGGATTTGGGATACACAACTTTTGTCTCCACGCCCAACGCATTGAGAATCGCGCCGCTGCCGCGCCCACCGCAACCGATGACGCCCACACGGATGGGATCATCCGGCGCAGCGTGGCTGGTGACGACGAACGGAAAATTGCTGACCGCCGCCGCACCTGCAACCGTGAGCGAAGAATTTTTCAGGAACGAGCGACGCGACAGAGCAGGGGAGACGTGTGGCTGAGAATTGTTCGTGTTCATGGTGAGCCGAGTGTGGCGCGAAGGCACACGGATGGGTAGGAAAAATTGAAGGGGAGGGAAACGTTCAACAATCAATATGTTGATCTGGGAAGGAAGTTTTCAGCCTATCTCCGTATTAGACCACGAAAATTTCATTTAATCTCAAATGCACAACCACTCTGGCCAAGCCCGTAAGCAAACTCTAGGACAAACCATGTAAGATACGCAGTGAACTCCTCAGTCGGAGTCTTAACAACTTCTCTCTCTAAAAGGTCACCCCTGTAGGATGCGTTGTGCTGGGTCGTCGCGCAACCAGAGCCAAGTGCGACAAAGGCCATGAGCGCGAAGCAATAGGCGCGGAATCTCTTCATAGCGCGAAGTGATCTACGACTCAAGCTCAGCGACCCGGCCCGCGGAACGCAATGATTGCAAACCGCGACGTAATGCCGGGTTCGCTGCATCACATGATTAGACGGCAAAATCTTTCTGAGAATCCCCATCTCAATGTGTGGTCGCTTTGTTGGTGTAACGACAATCAGTGTAAACGTCATACGGAATGAGAACGATGTCTGCCACAAAAGAAAACGGCATATCAACAACTCCATACACAACTGCACACACCGTCTCATCCCACTTCTTCGACTCACCTATCAAACCAAAATCATTCCGCACTCCGCCAAAATACTCTGGGGGCGGTGGCGTGACCGAACGAGCTAGAGACCGCGTAAGAATCGAGGAACACCCCGAAATAAGGAGCGAAATAAAAAGCAAAAATATCGATGCCTTACGCTGCATACACACTGCCGCCTAATATCTAACTAGACCTCGGGTTTTTCATCCTATCTCGGTTCATGAGTACGACTGTATTCTGAACAAGAAAACTGTCCAGCCTGCTTTTGCGGAGAAATGAAACACGGAAATTTAACCGCTAATCTTCACTCATCTTCGCTGATGATTTTTGGATTAGCAACGATCAGCGCAGATTAGCGGTTTCTTTCCCTCGGTTCAGTTTTGTTTCCACTCGGAAAACAAAACAGGCGTGACCTCGCGGTCACGCCTGTTTCAAGCTTCCAGCGTTACGCCGGAGTTGAATTACTTCTTCGCCTTCTTCGCGCCGGGTGTCGGCACGGTGGCAATCGTCTGCAAGATGCGGCTTGCGATCTTGTAGGGGTCGCCCTGCGAGTTCGGACGTCGGTCTTCAAGGTAGCCCTTGTAGCCAGCGTTCACGAAGCTGTGCGGGACGCGCACGGACGCGCCACGGTTGGCGATGCCGTTTCAGACTGGATCGGCGGCGGCGTTTATCGTTTGATCTATCCTTGATCTGTCGCACAGAACAGAGACAGAAGCGCGATGGCGCGGTGCGAAACTGCGCTCTGCGGGCGTTCCACTGTTGATCAATTCGTTTCCGTTGATTAAAAAATCCCTACCATCTCCCGCTCCGTCTTCAACCTTAGTTGCCCACACGCCGCGTCAATGTCATGTCCCTTTTCCCGGCGCAGAGTGGTGACAATTTTTTGCGCCTTCATCGCGGCGAGGAATTTTTCGCAGACGGCTTCGTCTGGTCGTGACCACTCCAATCCCTCAACCGTGTTGTAGGGAATCAGATTCACCTTGGCGTTGAGTCGTTTCGCCAGAACGCCGAGCGGCTTGGTTTGATCCAGTCCATCGTTCACGCCTTTGATGAGGATGTATTCAAACGTGATCATGCGTCCGCGTTCGGCCTGATAATAATCCAACGCAGAGGTGAGTTCCTTGATCGGATACTTGCGGTTCACCGGCATGATTCGTCCACGCACTTCATCCGTCGCGCCGTGCAACGAGATGGCGAGGGAGAATTGTTCCGGCTCATCCGCGAGCTTGCGGATTTGCGGCGCGAGGCCGCTGGTGGAAACAGTGATCTTCCGCGCACCGATGCGTCCGCCCCACGGAGAATTCAGCAGACGCAATGCTTTGAGCAGGTTGTCGTAGTTGGCGAGCGGTTCGCCCATGCCCATGATGACGAGGTTGTCCACGAGGCGACCGCCGGGGAAGCCGCTGCTGGTTGCGCCGGAGGCGGCGCGTGGGGTGGAAGTTGCAGGTTGCAGGTTGCAGGTTGCAGGTTCGGCACTCTCCAACTTGCCACCTTCAACTTGCAACTTGGAGCTTTCCTGGATGGCCCACCGCTCGACGCCCATGACTTGTTCGACGATTTCGTGCGGGAGCAGGTTGCGTTTGAAACCATCCAAGCCGCTCGCGCAGAACTTGCAGCCATACGCACAGCCGACTTGCGTGGAGACGCAGAGTGTGTGGCGATCACTGGCTTCGCCGTAGAGTGCAGGGTTGGCGGGGATCAACACGCTTTCGATGAGCGAATGATCCGCGAGTTTCCAGAGAAATTTCTGCGTGGTGTCGCGCGCGCCGTGTTTGCGGAGAAGTTGCAACGAACCGAGCGTGTAATCGTGCCGGAGTTTTTCGCGCAGCAGTTTGGGCAGGTTCGTCATCGCTTCCCAATCGGTCACGCGCTGGACGTAGAGCCAGTCCATGAGTTGCTTCACACGATAGACGGGCTGTTCCCACGCAGCGAACTGGGCTTCCAATTCTTCGCGGGTCAGGGATTTGATGTCGGTCGGCACGGGAGGGAGTGTAGTGGGGGAAGGCGGGGAACTAAATGCAAAACCTTCTGAAACATCCAATCACCAACATCCAAGACCCAGAGAAGCTCCAAACACCAAAGGCCAAAGTGTCATGTCCGCGATAGATTGGAGCTTGAAGATTCTCTGGTGCTTGGATGTTGGTGCTTTCAATCGTGGTGCATGAAAAGAAAACGTGGTGCGCGAATTTCCGTTCACGCACCACGCTTCTTGAAACGATTTCAATTACTTCGTCAGATAATACTTCTCCGCGTAATCCCGCACCATGCGGTCGGTGCTGAATTGCACGACGAGCGTGGCCATCGCCCGGCGGATTTTTTGAATCCATTTGCGCGGAACTCCGCCAGCATCGCGGTCATAAAAAGCGGGAATGACTTCCTCAGTCAACGCCTTGAAAAGATTCGCGCTGTCCACACGATCTTGTTCGTCCACGTCTTGCGAGTGTTCGTCCTTGCCGATGGCGAAACCATTCGTGCCGTCGAAACCTTCGCGCCACCAACCGTCGAGGATGCTCAGATTCAAGCAGCCTTGGCAGCTTGCCTTCATGCCACTCGTTCCAGACGCTTCGAGTGGACGACGCGGATTGTTCAACCACACGTCGCAGCCGGAAACCATCTGGCGCGCGACGTGGACGTCGTAGTTCTCGATGAACACAAGGTTGCCCTTGAGGTCGCTGAACTTGCTGAGATGAATAATTTTTTGTATGAACGTCTTGCCCGCGTCATCGCGCGGATGCGCCTTGCCCGCGAAGATGAATTGCACGGGACGCTTCGTGTCGCGTGTGAGTTTCACAATGTGATCGAACTGCTCAAAGATCAGCGGCGCGCGTTTGTAAGTGGCGAAGCGTCGAGCGAAACCGATGGTCAACGCATCTGGATTCAGCAACGAATCGAACGCGATGAAATCTTCGTGAGTCACGCGCTGTGATTGCAGCAACAGACGGCGACGTGAGAATTCCAGCAGCTCACGGCGCAGTTTATAGCGCAACGCCCAAAGCTCTTCGTCGCTGACGAAAGTTTGATCCAGCATCTTGGACCAGAACGCCTGTGAGTTAATCTCGCTGGCCCAGTCATGACCGGCCTTGGTCTTCCAGAAGCGCGTGGTGTCGCCGCTGCCGCCGTTGGTGTTGGCGACGGTAAGGCGTTGCCGCCAGAACTTGCGGACTGTGCCCTTCATCCAACCGGCGACGTGAATGCCGTTGGTGATGTGGCCGATGGGAACTTTGTTTTCCGGCACGCCGGGGAACATGACATGCCACATCTCGCGGCTGACCTGGCCGTGCAGTTCGCTCACGGCATTCGCGGAGCGTGAAACTTTCAACGCCAGCACGGTCATGCAGAACGGTTCAGTCTTGTCGTCCGTCTTGACGCGACCGAGTGCCATGAGTTGATCGTGGGAAATTTTAAGTTGCTCGCTGAGATTGTGTGCGGCGTAAGCCACCAGCTCGCTGTTGAATCGGTCGTGGCCTGCTTCCACCGGCGTGTGCGTGGTGAACATGCACTCCTTCTTGGACGCGGCGAGTGCGTCCTCGAACTTCGCGCCAGCGGCGATCTTTTCGCGCATGAGTTCCAACGTGAGAAACGCGGCGTGACCCTCGTTCATGTGAAACGTGGAAGGCGTGATGCCGAGCGCGCGCATCAATCGCACGCCGCCCACGCCGAGAATGATCTCCTGCATGATGCGAGTGGTGCTGTCGCCGCCGTACACGCGCTTGGTCAGATCGCGGAAATGCTGTTCGTTGCCCTGATGATTTGCGTCGAGAAGATAAACCGGCACGCGACCCACGTTGACGCGCCATACGAGCAACTTTACATCGGACATCGCGATACGAACGGTGACGATGACTTGTTGACCCTTGGCATCCAACACGGGTTCGAGCGGAATGTTTTTGGGATCGAGACGCGAATAGAATTCCGTCTGCCAGTTATTGTTGTCCACCGTCTGTTGGAAATAACCCTCGCGATAGAACAAGCTGATGCCGACGAAACCAAGATCCAGATCACTCGCGGATTTCGTGTGATCGCCAGCGAGGATGCCGAGACCGCCCGCCGCGATGGGCAGGGTTTCGTGGAAACCAAACTCGGCGGAGAAATACGCGATGGGATTCTTGTGCAGGACAGCGGCGTTCTTGCGCCCCCAGGTGTCCTTCTCGGCGAGGTAGCTCTCGAAATCGCGGAGCACATTGCGGACGTGCGTGGCGAATTCCTTGTCCTGAAGACGTACGCGCAGTTCGTAATCGGAAACTTCGTGGAGGATGGCGACGGCGTTATGGTAAAGATTCGTCCAACTTCGGGGCGAGAGTTCGTGGAATAGTTCCTGGGCTTCCTGATCCCAAGTCCACCAGAGATTGCGGGCCATTTTATGGAGGCCATTGACGAGTTCTGTGATTTCGGTTTGCGACGACGCTTTAGTTGCCATAGTTGAAAAAACTGTTTATTGCCGGATACGACTGGGCGGAAAGTAGTAGCCGGATACATGCCGCGTAAATAAAAAAACTCCGCGCATCTTCGTGCGAACGCAAATCAAGACGCATGTGATACCAATCGAGACTCTTTCAAAACTGTAGGCGACGAGGTAATGAGTCGTCTCCGGGCAGCACTCCTTACGTCGTGCCCTACAAAGTTTTGAAAGAACCTCAATCGTTTGAAACAAACACGTCGTGGAAATCGCAGCACCAATAGAATCGCCACCAATATGTCCCGCTTCGGGCGCAAGGGCAGGGAATTCTGTCCAATGGTGATTCATTCCGCTGAGAGCGGGTTTACATTCAGGGTGTGTGCTGCCGATATTTGGTAAAAAAACGATGCCGAGGAAAACGATTGAGCCGCCGCTGGCTCGTGCCTATGCTAGTGAAGGTTGCGCGAGTAGCTCAATTGGATAGAGCGTCGGTCTCCGAAGCCGAAGGTTGTGGGTTCAATTCCCGCTTCGCGCACCACTTCTGACTGTAGCTTTCTACGCAGGCTGAATCATTCGTGAACTTTCACTTTCTCCTGCGAGGTGTTCCTGATTATGCTCGGCATCAATGAGTGAGTCTCGCCAGAAGTTGCGCGTGTTGTTTGTCTGCACCCAAAACAAGGTTCGCAGTCTGACGGCGGAGCATCTCTATCGTGTGCGGCCAGATTTAGACGTGCGTTCATGCGGAACGGCACCCTTTGCGAAGAACCAACTCACGGAGGATGTGATGAAATGGGCGGACATGGTCTTTATCTTTGACGAGTTGCAGGCGGAAGTCATTGCGAACCGGTTTGGCACGGACGCACTGGGCAAGGAAGTCATCAGTCTGGGGCTGGAGGATATCTATCAATACAAAAGCGAGAGTCTCGTCCTGAAGCTCACCGCGAAGATCGAGCCGTATCTCGGAAGACCCAACGCCAAATCTGCGGTGATCAAGAGACGTCCTGTCAAAGTGGTAAAGTCGGCATCATCAGATACGACTAGAATTTCCAAGAAAGGTTCACGCTCATTGATATCGAAGTTGTTGTCTGCGGTGGGCGTGAGAGGGAAGAACCGAAAAAGTGCGGGATGATTTTTCTGGATTCATGGATGTACAGAAATGTACAAGTTTGCTTAGAAAAAACATGCAATTTATGCTTGCGCGGAAAAGCCGAAAACCTTTTATTCGCAGCAGTCGAGTGACTTAAACGCACAACTAAACCAAACAAACAACATCACACACTATGGCAAAAGCATTGTCCAAATCCCAAGTGGCGGCTGAAATCGCCGAGAAGGCAGGCCTCACAAAAAAGCAGGCGGCTGAAATCCTCGAGATTGTTGCACAGCTCGCTTACAAAAACGCGAAGAACACCTTCACCTTGCCCGGCATCGGCAAGCTCGTGTTGGTAAATCGCAAAGCACGTCTTGGCCGCAATCCGGCCACAGGCGAACAGATTCAAATCCCAGCGAAGAGAGTCGTGAAGTTCCGCGTGGCCAAGGCGGCCAAAGACGCCATCCTCGGTGCTAAGTAATCTGCATCTTTTTTTCCAAAGGCACTCCGCAAACCGGAGTGCCTTTTTGTTTTCACGGATGCTCCGGTGGCAAAATAAAAAACAGGCGCACTGAATGTGCGCCTGTCTTGATTTCAGCAAAGCTACGCTGATGTCCGATTACTTCTGGGCAAATGCCCGTGACACTTCAAGTTGAAAACTCTTGTCCGTCTTCGTGATTTCGACAGAGTAGCCTTTTGTAGCGGCCCATTCTTTGAGCAGTTCCACGCGGGTTTCGCTCGGTGTCGAGACGCGTTGTCCTTCGGCGGCTTTCTTCTGCGCGACTTCAAGCCATTTTTGGTCGGCTTCGGTCGGAGTTCCGGCGAATGCCATTCCAACGGTGAGCAATAATACAGATGTGAATGCGGTCAATTTCTTCATTTTGTTTATCTCCTTGTTTGCCACGATGCGGCGTTGCAATTGTTTGGCAGTTCCTGTGCCAGCAGTTCTATGGATGGATACAGCCGGGAGAACGGATGTTTTGGAGTTACTCCAAACCTCAAACGGGACAGCGTGTCGCGGAATTCAACGAGCGGCTAGGAGAAGTGCCGATGCACCGATCAACAACGCAACAAGCCAGATCAGCATCACCGCCGTGGTCTGGGGCAACCCGGCACGCACGAGGCGATGGGAGAGATGGTTTGTGTCACCGACGTAGCAGGGTTGCCCCTTGCGCCAGCGGATCAACACCACGAGCACGAGATCGCCGAGTGGCACGGCGAGAACCAGCAACGGTGAGATCACCGCGAGCCGGTTGGGTTGTTCGCGATTGATGAAATGCGGCAGGATCGCAAGCACGGCGAGCATGTAACCGACGAGATGACTTCCTGAGTCGCCGAGGAAAGCGCGCGCCTTCGGAAAATTGTGCGGGAGAAACCCCAGCAACGCGCCGCACGTCAGCAAGGCAGTGATCGTGACCAGATATTGTCCGTGAAATGCCGCGACGAGCGCGAACAACCCTGCGCCGATGGCTCCGAGGCCGGAGCAAAGACCGTTCATGTTGTCCATGAAGTTGAACGCATTGATGATGGTGAGCAGCCAGAGAATTGTGACGCAGTAGCTGAACGCGAGATTGGGAATAAACAGTGTGATGCGAACGCCACCCCACGCGACGATGAATGCGATGAGGAGTTGACCGGCGAATTTCTGCACGGGACGCAGTTCGTGTTTGTCGTCCAGCAACCCGATGACGGTCATGCCGACGGCTCCGAATGCGATGGCCGCAAGTTGCCACGCGCGCTTGCCCAGGCCGTGAAGCAGCGGCGCAGTTGTAGCTTCGCCGAAGAAATTTAATTTCAGCAACACCGTCGCTATTGTCAGCGGCACGAGCAATCCGATGAGAACGGCAAGGCCACCAGCGAGCGGGATGGGAGTGTGATGAATTTTGCGATGTCCGGGATCATCCACCAACCCGATGCGGATACACCACGCACGACACAGGGGCAGCGCAATGAACGATGTCACGAGCGCGGCAAAAAACGCCGCGAGATAGACGTTGAAGGGAAAGTTCGGGACGCGCATTGCGGTCAAAGTCTGCCAAATCCAATTAATTGTTCAAAGGATTTGCGCGCGATGGTTGCAACTAACTGAATGGATAATTGCGTTCCAAGTCACTTTCCCCTGCGGTTCTTTCGGGTGGAATTACGTCCAGAGCTTCGCCGGATACTCACCCTTGGCGATCAATGACTGGATGCTTTCCACCACGCGCGGTTTGTCTTCGCGATACGTCACGCCGAACCACGGAGAATTCGAGCGCAGCACTTTGCAGCGTGCGTGACCAGCGTTGACGAGGTTGCCCACTGTCATCGGGATGTAGCACTCGGATTTTTGCTGTGAACCTTCATTGGTCAGGAACTCGGTGAACTCGCGGCGCAGATGTTTGAAGATGTTCGCTTGGAATCCCCACATGTTCATCGAGACGGGTTCGTCGCCGGAAAGTTTCTGCGCGCCACCGTTTGCGTCGGTGTATTTTCCGCCGTTGCCATCGCGTTCGATCTTCGTGAGTTCAAGAATGGATTTGAGATAGCCGTCCTGCGAAACCTGACAGACGCCGCGCGCCACGCTGCCGAAGTCGGACAATGTATTCCGCAGGGTGAATCCCACCATTGAGTAATCCGCGCTGCCGGAGTTCAGTTGGTTGGCGAGCGTCTTGAACGAATCCGCTCCGTAGAAATCATCGCCGTTGATCGCGGCGAATGGCTCGTTGATCACGTCTTCGGCCATGAGGATTGCTTGGGTCGTGCCCCAAGGTTTGGTGCGACCGTCCGGGATTTTGAATCCGGCGGGGAGTTTGTCCAATTCCTGAAATGCGTATTCTACCTGGATGCGATTGGCGAAGCGCGCGCCGATGGTTTCCTTGAACGGTGCTTCGATGTCGCCACGGATGACGAACACGAGTTTGCCGAAACCGGCGCGCATGGCGTCGTAGATGGAATAATCAATGATCGTCTCGCCGGACGGGCCGACTGGATCAATTTGTTTAAGGCCGCCGTAACGGCTGCCCATACCTGCGGCGAGGACGAGGAGTGTTGGCTTTGACATTTTAGTGATTATTATCGGATCAACGAAATGAGGATGTCACTTGGCTTGCGCGAACAAAAGAAAAAGTCGTGGGCCGCGCGGTGTATCCATGGCGTAACGTTCTTCCTGTGGTCCAAGCGGCACGGCATAGCCGTCGCAATGTTTGTCTGCGTGCGGTTTGCCATCCATCAAGAGCATGTAGTGATGCGTCTTTCCACCGGGAATGTTTTCAATCGTCGCCTGCCAACTCCCGTGTGAGCCGGGAGTCTTCGCCAGCGGCACGGGCCGCCAATCGGTGAACGATCCAACGATCTCGATAGTTTTGGGATCGTGTTCGCCGGGTCCGTGATGCCAGCGAAAAACTTTTGAATAGACCGCTTTTTGATTTTGAGCCGAGCGGTTGGGCATGACGTGCGTGTGCGATGCGGCATGTGCGTGCGCTGAGTGTGCGGGCTTGGACGAGCCTCCGGACATCAACTTTCTAAAGAAACTTTGTGACATAGGTGCGAATTTAGTGGCGGACATTAGTTGCGAGACTCGAACTTTGCAAATTGTTTGAATGGACAAATCATCATTCAGCGCGCCTCCAAGCCCGGATAACACTTACTTTCGGCTCACTACGCATTCAGCGCAATCTCAATGATTGCGCTGCGTTATCGCTGTCAGTTTTTTTTAGAAATTTATGTGATTTCTTTACACACCTTGTCGCGTGTGGGTTTTAACAGCACGCGGAGATTTGGATTCAAAAAAGTGTCCGCTTGAGCTTCTGTGTTTTCGTGGTGTTTCTCTGGTGGGGTTCCGTTGGAGTTCCGTATGTGAAACCAAGCTACTACTCTCGGATGGGAATGTGCCGGGCTGCCAAGTCCGCAAGGGAAACCGTATTCATGGGATGGCACCCCGACGGAAACATGATTGCGCAATACTGACACGCACAAGTGTTGCGTTGCGCCGCCCGCTTTGTAAATTATCCCCGTGGATCCGCAGGACATCTTCGCGGTCGCATTGCTGACATTGCTCGGCTTCGTGCTGGGCGGTGGCGTCTTGATGGTTATTCTCGTGCGTCGGCATTTGCGGGCGCGGAGAAAGTTGTTGGGAACGGAGGAGCAAACGGAGTTGGCGCAGGAATTTTCCCGGTTCAGCATCGCACCGTACAATCCACTGCACGCGCGTCGTCCTACGCGTTGGCTCGCGATCCGCAGTCGCGACATGTTGGCAGTGCAGGCGGCGTTGCGACTCGACAATCCCCGTCCGTGTTCGTGGGCGGAAGGTGTTTTCTCTTCGCGCAAAGTGTTCATCGCGCCGCCTATCAACGGCTGGACACTGGTGCTCGGTGCGGGCTTGCCGAATCCTGATGATGACGTGGATGCGTGCTATCGCTTTTTGCGCGAGTTGAGTCAGAGGCTTGGGCATGTGCAGTTCTTTCAAGCGGACGAACTCTTGCAACATCATGCTTGGGCGCAGGTGGAATCGGGGCGCGTGTTGCGCGGTTATGCTTGGGCTGGGACGACGATCTGGAATCAAGGCGTGAAGACGAGTGCCGAGATCGCTCTGGGGATGAACTGCTTCGGCTACGGCGAAAATCCCGGCAGTGATGATTGGGCGATGGCAGATCACATCGTCACGAACGTGGAGAAGGTTTCCCAACTCGCGCAACGCTGGAGTCTCGACCCGGCGGAGATTGATCTGCGGATGGTGGCGCATCAATCCGGCATCACGGGAACTGCGGCGGGGAATTTTTAATCAAGCTTGGCTCTTGCCGTCGGGAATCCGTTGTTGCAGTCTGCGCCTGTCGCGGTTAACCAAACTCAGGAAGCGACCAAACTCAGGAAGCGTTATGTCACTCGAACTTGAACTCACAAAATTCCCCAAAGACATCAAACTCAAAGACGGCTCGAAGGTGAAGCTGCGCCCGCTCAAGCGTTCCGACGAAAAGGAGTTTCACGCGCTGTTCCTGACCATCCCTGAACAGGAGCGAATGTTCATCAAGCATCGCGTCATGGACATCGGCGTCATCCGCGAATGGTGCGAGGGCATTGATCTCGGTCGCAACCTGCCGTTGCTCGCGACGGATGGAAACAAAATTCTCGGTGTCGCCACGCTGCACCAACAACTCGGCGGTTGGAAGCGGCACATCGGGCGCGTCAGCGTGCTGGTGCAACCGGCGACGCGGGGTCGCGGCATCGCGCGCGGTTTGATTCAGGAGATTGTGGAGATTGCACGCGCGACCGGTCTTGAGAAAGTGGAGGCGGAATTCATCGGAGGGCAGGGGGCAGCGATCCACATGTTCGCGATGCTCGGATTTAGTGAATTGCTGCGTCTGGATGATTATGTGAAGGACATGCAGGCGATCAAACACGACTACGTTTTGATGGGCTTGGACCTGACGACCGACGAGGAATACACCAGTGCCGCTGGTTAAATCGAATGCGCGTTCCAGAAACCTGTCCCAACTGTGGCGCAGATGTGCCGCGCAATGCGAAGGCTTGTCCCGGTTGCGGCGCCGATGAAAACACGGGTTGGGCCGAAGACGCGCAGCAAGCCACCGCTGCCGACCTCGGATTGCCGGACGAGGATTTCAATTACGATGAATTCGCAAAGCGCGAGTTCGGCAAGCCATCAAATAAACCAAGCGGACTTCATTGGGCCTGGTGGCTTGTAGGGATTGCCTTGTTGGGTGCGATTCTTCTAACTTGGATTCTATGAGCAACACAACTTCGTCTCCTGTCTCCAACCGCCTCATGTCACTCGACGCGTTGCGCGGGTTCGATATGTTCTGGATCATCGGTGCGGACTCGCTCGTGTATGCGCTGAGTCGCATGAGCCAGAATCCCGCGACTAAATTTCTCGCCGAGCAACTCGATCACGCGGAGTGGGAGGGCTTCCGTTTCTACGATCTGATCTTTCCGTTGTTCGTATTCATGGTCGGCGCATCTATCGTTTTCTCACTGACAAAAATCATCAACGAGTCGGGACGCACAGGCGCGATGAGCCGTGTGTTGCGGCGCGGCATCCTGTTGTTCGCGATTGGAATCTTTTACTCTGGAGGGTTCACGAATCCGTGGCCGGACATGCGGTTGTTGGGAGTGTTGAATCGCATCGCGCTGGCGTACACGGCGGCGGGGCTGTTGTTCTGTTGGTTCAAGCCGCGTATGCTCGTGGCGATCTGTGGCGGCATCTTGATCGGGTATTGGGCGATGATGAACTTCATCCCTATACGCGACATTCAACTGGAGAAAACCAATCTCGCCATTCTGTCGGAGCAGGCGGGTGATACGAAGTCTTCAAAACTATTTCGCGAATCTGGAAATGCTGCGGCAATCAATCCTTCCGCCATCAAGGACAGCCCCGCATGGGCTGCTGCGAAAACGATGTATGCCGCTACGACGAATCGTGTCACCGGAAAGTTTGATGCAGGACTTAACGTCGCGAATCATTTCGACTTCAAGCATCTGCCGGCGCGTAAGTATGATCTGTTCTTCGATCCAGAAGGAATCTTGAGCACGATCCCGGCAGTGGCGACGTGCCTGCTA
>JAYUAV010000532.1:0-3134 GCA_043741175.1 Verrucomicrobiota bacterium | reverse complement strand
GCCCACATGTTTTCCGGCGAAACTTCGCGCCCGTATTTCACGAACCGCGCGCTGCCATCGGTGAAGGCGTAGTTTGAGCCGCCGGACTTGGTGTAAGTCCCGGCCTGTCGCGCCGCGTGACAGCCCCGCTCCACTTGATCGGCGTCATTCCCCTTCCCCTCCATGAGGTCCATGAAGAAATGTTTCGACAGGCGATCCTCCGGCGGCGGCATGGGAATGTTTTTCTTTTCGCCAAACGCAATCGTGTCTGAAGGTTTGCGGACAGCATTCTCTTTCATGCTGACTCCAACGTAAGTGTTCACGTCCGGATTTCCCGACTCGCGCCAGAAATAATCATTCCAGCCATTGATGAGGTAACTGCGAGGCGCGGAGTCGGATTGCGTTTCAAGCGGAGACGCAGCAACCGTCGGCGGTGTGCCGCGCGTTGCATCGGTGGAGCAGATCAAGATGTTCAAATCCCGATAACCGTCGCGCAACGCCGTGGGCCAACGCCAACGATTCGTGCGCGGCGGCATCAGCCCGTTGCTGTCGTCTGCGTACATCTTCAACGAAAGCGAGAGCTGTTTGAGATTGTTCACGCACTTGATGCGATGGGCGGATTCCTTGGCGCGACCCAGCGCGGGCAACAACATGCTCGCCAAGATCGCGATGATCGCGATGACCACCAGCAGTTCTATGAGGGTGAAACCGCGCCTGTCCCCCGCTCTGTTCCGTCGGATGTCAGTTTGTATTTTCGTCATATCACGCATTGCTTTGAATCTTACGTCATCGAATACTCTGCAAATAATTTCCGTCAATTCAAGCCATGTCGAAAACTAAAATCATTTTCATCACAATCCTCGTTCTCGGACTGGCCAGTCTGAGCTATTACATGAATAGAGACTCCTTCGCGCCGGAAACTATTCAAATCGCCCATCGCATGAGCCCGTGGATGCGCCCCACGAATCCTGCCGCGCGCCGCGCGAACGATCTCGGTGTGCCCGTCACGTTCACGTTGAATGGATTTCATCCGCTCACCACCGTCAAGGTAGTCCTCGTGGCGGACATGGAGACAAATAAATTTCCTCACGCGATCTGGAAGCTCGTCTCCGATTCCAACTCCGTGCCCACTTCCACGTTTAATTACGGTGCTGGCATTCGCGGCATGAGGCCGGACGTGAAAGGCGCGCGCCCTGACCGGCTCGAACCCGGCGTGGCGTATCGGCTGATCGTGGTGACGGCGAAAGACAAGCAGGCGCAACACGACTTCACCATCCAACCGAGCAAGTGATGTTTGAAGCCGGAAAGTCGTCATCAACTTGCGGATCACGCATCTGCGTTGTTGGAGTTCAAGCTTTAGCTTGCTCGCCGCCCAACAAGCTGAAGCTTGAACTCCAACTTTACTTCGCCAGATGACACGCGGCGTGATGGCTCTTTGAAATCTCCCGCAGCTCCGGTGCTTCCGTCTCACACCTCGGTTTCTCCGCAATCGGACAACGCGGATGAAACCGGCAACCACTCGGCGGCTGGATTGGTGACGGCACATCACCCGGCAACACGATGCGTTTTCGTTTCGATGCGGGATCAACTTCCGGCACGGCGGAGATCAAAGCCTGCGTGTAAGGATGTTTCGGCGCGCGGATGATTTCTTTCGCCTCAGCAAGTTCAACAACTTTGCCAAGATACATCACCATCACGCGACGGCTGATGTGCTCTACCACGGCGAGATCGTGCGCGATGAACAGATACGCGATGCCGTGTTGCTGCTGCAAATCTTGGAGCAGATTAATGATCTGCGCCTGCACCGAAACATCCAACGCACTCACCGGCTCGTCGCACACGATCAGCTTCGGCTCGACCGCTAGCGCACGCGCGATGCCGATGCGTTGCCGCTGGCCGCCGCTGAACTCGTGCGGATAACGCTGCGCGTAAGCCCGGTCCAACCCCACCGCCTTCAACAAATCTGCGATTCGCGCACGCCGCGCTGTTGCGCCATCTGCCAACCCGTGAATGTCCAACGCCTCGCCGATGATGTCCTCCACCGTCATGCGCGGATTCAACGAGCCGAACGGGTCCTGGAAAATCATCTGAAACTTCCGCCGCCGCGCGCGAAGCTCGCCGCTGCTCATCGTCACGATGTCCTCGCCCTCGAACAGAACGCGCCCCGCCGTTGGTTCAACCAACCTCACGATGGCACGACCCAACGTCGTCTTACCGCAACCACTCTCGCCAACGAGACCGAGCGTTTCGCCCGGCGCGATGCTGAAGCTCACGTCATCTACAGCTTGAACAAACTGCTGCGCGCGATTGAACATCCCGCGTTTGACCGGGAAATGAACTTTCAGGTTTTGGACTTGGAGGAGTGACATGCTGCGTTTGAGTTTGTGGGAGGCAGGCTAACAATCGTCGGAGTTTTAGCGACGGAAAAAAACTCATCACGCAATTCCATTTGTCTCCGGAGTGAACATCATCAAGACTCGTCACGTCGAACGGCTTTTCTTAAACTCGAAATCATGGACATGAAAAAATTCTTCGCACTCGCCGCTGCCGGATGTTTGCTCGCTCCCGCGCTCAACACCTCCGCCGTTCACGCCGCCCCCGTCACCGGCTGGCTCAGTTGGCGCGGGCCGGATCAAACCGGCATGTCGCGCGAAACCGGCCTGCCCGACAAGGTTGATCCCAAGAACCCGCTCTGGAGCGCCGACTTCCCCGGCCAATCCACACCCGTCATCGCCAACGGCAAGCTCTACATCATGGGCTATCTCGGCGAAGGCGCGGATTTGCAGGAAGGCGTGGCGTGCTTCGATGCCGAGACCGGCAAGAAACTCTGGCAACAACTCTACAACGATTTCCTGAGCGACACGGTTTATCTCCGCTACGCCACGGCGACGCCCGCGATTGATCCTGAAACCGGCGACGTGTTCGTTCAAGGCACGCAGGGAATTCTCGCCAGCTTTACACCCGACGGGAAACTCCTCTGGAAACATTCGCTGATGGAAGAGTTTGGTCGCCTCACGTTCCCGAACGCGCGCACGGCGTCGCCGGTGATTGATGGCGATCTCGTCATCACGCGCGGCATCACCGCCAACTGGGGCGCGCAAGGCCCGGCGGCGGATCGCTTCTACGCGTTCGACAAAAGGACCGGCGAACTTGTC
>JAYUAV010000531.1:0-2821 GCA_043741175.1 Verrucomicrobiota bacterium | reverse complement strand
GCGAGGCGATCCATGTTCGGCGACTGGATGCGTTTGTCGCCATAGCAACCGAGCAGCGGCTTGAGATCATCCACGCAGATGAGGAGGACGTTGGGTTTGGCTACGTTTGCGGCGGCGCCAATCAAAGCCGATGCAAACCAGATTGCCGCAGTGAACAGGTGCGCCAGACCGACGAGATTCACGCGACCCGATGAGGAGTGGTTCATGGAGCTTGCACCTTGGTGGACTCGTCAAGCGTCGGCGGAATCGGCCAGCCATCGTTGCCCCAACTTAATTTTCCAACCCACAATTGCGAGCGTCCGCGATGATTGCCGTCGTAGTAATGGCAACTGAACCAATCTTGCCCCGCGACGTTGATGATGCCCGCGTGACCGGGGCCGTAGAACGGCGGTTTCGTGTCGAGGAAGGGCGTGCCGCCATCGAGCATCATATCGCGCCCGTCGCGATCCAGATACGGCCCGGTGATCTTCGCGCTGCGGCCGATGCGGATTTCGTAGGTGCTGTTGGTGCCCTGACAACATTGTCCCCAGTTGACGAAGATAAAATAGTTTGTGTCGCGCCGATGGATGAACACAGCTTCGATGGAATCGTGATGTGCGAGTGAATACATCGGCGAATTGGTGGCGACGCGATGTCCGGTCTTGGGATCGAGTTCGATCAACTTGATGCCGCTCCAGTATGAACCGAACGCCATCCACAGTTTTCCATCCGCATCGAACGAGACGGCGGGATCAATCGTGTTGAAATCATTTGTGGCGAACGAGCGGACGACGATGCCTGCGTCAGTCCATTTGAATTTCGGATCAGCGGGATTCAGCGTGACGTTGGTGGCGAGGCCGATGGCGGAGGTGTTCTTGCCCCAACTCGAAACGGAGAAATAGAGCAGGTAGCGACCGTTGGATTGGATGATGTCGGGCGCCCAGAAGTAATCGCGATGAATCGCTGCGACGCCTGCGGCCCACGGCGGATTGGCGGCGAGGGCGGGTTTGCTGTATTGCCAGTCCGTCAGATTGGTCGAGCGCAGCACCTTGATACCGTCGCCCGTGGCGAACGTCCAAAACTCATCGCCGCATCGCACGATGGTGGACGGATCATGGACGCGGTTCTGGAAGGAGCGATTGGTCTGAGCTGATGCGGAAACGAGAGACAGCAGCACCAGCGTGCCACAGATACGTGTAAATAGTTTAATTGAATACATACGATAGAAAGCCCGGTGATAAACGCAGCAATGATGTTCAGTGCGCAAGAGAAAAGTTATGATTTTTGAGCAACGGGCGTAGAGCGGAGCTTGGAGTCGGGACAACGCTAATACGTCGGAGGTTCTTTCAAAACTGTAGGCGACGAGGTGACGAGTCGTGTCCGGGCAGCACTTCTTACGTCGTGCCCTACAAGTTTTGAAGAAACCTCTTTGGACTTATGATTAACGAAAATTCGTCAGGCTTGTGCCGCATTTTGTTCCGTGTGTTGAATGAATTCAGCACGGGAGGCCATTGCTCTTCCAGTAGCGTTGGCGCGATGGAGGGATCGAACGACTCGGCGTGGGCGATGCCTTCCGGCGTGTGTGCACGGTCCAAGTATCGCAGATGAGAGTGATCACGCAGGGATTGTTTGGGAAAAGCGACGCAGAGTAATCTGAGTTCACCCTGCGTCGCTTGCTGCGGCACGCGTGTGCGTGCCTGCATTCCCCCTCCTTGGCGTTTCAGCTTTCGCCGAAAATTTTCAAATACAAATAGGAGGGGCGATCGGGGCAAATCATTTTTGAATCATGAAGGCTTCGTTGATGCGGGCGATTTCACTTTGAAGTTTCGTGCTTGTCTCGTTAAAACTACCGGACTCTTCTGTGAACGTCGCAAAATATCCATCCAATTGCCGGACTACCGCTGAAGTGTCGTTGCAGATTTCATTTAACGATAATATGAAACTCGTGAAGCCAGTCGGGTTGTCGGTGTTTTCACGCACAAGTTTTGAAGTGAATTCAGCGACAGCACTGTTGCCATCAACGTTCACGCGGCCAAATGAGGTCATGTCACTATTACAGTTGAGATGGTTGTCGTGTTGAGTGTTTAGCGTGCATTCTTGCATCTGGCCGATTACTTCGCTGAGGCGGGATTTACATCCGTTGAGTTCCTCTTTGAGTATTGCCAGATCGAGAATCTTCATGTCCAACTGTGAACGGTTGGCAATGAGTTCATCGGTGAGTTTTACAGCCATATCCAAGCTGGCCGGAGTGTGAACGGGAGCGCGCGTGTTGATGACTGAGGCTGGGAAAAAATCCGTGGGGTCGGCAGCGGGTTCAGCGATTTGTAAGAAGTTGATGGTACCCAATGAGGAATCAACTGCCGCCATCGTGTCAGTTGAAGGAGTGTTTGTTTGAGCCTTAACATTGCGGAACCAAGTCGTGTTGGTGTCGGGTAAAGATTCACCTCGGTCTTGTGCGAGGCCATTGTCCACGGCGTGGGAAGCTTCCAGGAGAAGCCTGTCACAAGACATTTCAATTGTCCGTGCCCCGGGGTCAACGAACGGCTTCAGATTAAAATCGCCGCCTGCCATGTGCATCAAACGGATGAAAGCATCCACTCCGGCTTTAGACCCAGCTTGCGCGTGGATGATGGATCCATTTTTGATGAAGACGCGTCCGAACTGTTTATCCGCCGAAATCTCCAGCACAGAGGATCGCGCGTTCAAACACTCTAGTTGGATAAGATCGGTGAGGCTGATCGTGCGAAGCAAACCGCGAAAGCCCTCTTGCGAGAGTGTGAAAAGCTGGTTGAGAGAATGGAAAATGTCCTGAAACCCATTGGTTCGTTTGGGTTTGATGAGA
>JAYUAV010000530.1:0-3465 GCA_043741175.1 Verrucomicrobiota bacterium | reverse complement strand
CGACAAGTCGCCGCACTCCATAGCGCGCTCGCCGCTGACGCGCCGAGGGAAGCATCGTGTCAGATGATTATTCATTTCCCTCCAATAGAGTTTCTGTGGAAAGTGCGGCCCAATAATTTTCAGCAAACGGATCAGGTCCGGGTTCGCGTTGTGCGGCGGTGGTGGCCTCTTCCACTTTTTGGACCGCCTCAGCCCGCCACTTCGTGAGAGTAGCAACGTCCGCCCAACTTTGCTGCGTGAGATAGGCTTCCGCTAGCTTCATGCAATCGCGTCCGAGATCAGACGCCTTCAACTTGGGTTCAATATATTGCGCGTCGTCGTGTTCGCCGTGGCCGCAAAGGCGCAACAGATTAGCGACGACAAGTTGCGGGCCTTGATCGGCGCGTGCGCGTTCGATGGCTTCGCCAACAACTTTCAGACACGCGCTGAGATTCGTGCCGTCCACTTCGTAACCGGGAATGCCGTAACCCACTGCGCGATCCACGAGCGAGCGACACGCAAACTGCCGCTCCGTGGGCGTGGAGTAAGCGTATTGATTATCCGCCACGACCATAACAAGCGGGAGTTTTTCGACAGCCGCCTGATTCATCGCCTCGTGAAAAGAACCTGTCGAAGTTGAACCGTCACCACAACAAGCAACGCCGACCGTGCCTTTGATGCCGCGCATCCGGCGCGCAAACAACCCACCATTGACCACAGAGATCATCGCACCAAGATGACTGATCATCGCAAGCTGCCCTTCCTTCGGTCGCCCACGATGAATGTTCCCGTCGCGCCCACGCATTGGGCCGAGAGACGAACCGAGGAAAGTTCGAGCTGCGTCGAGAACAGATTCGTTGAAAGCTAGCCGCCCCGCCATATCGCGAATGAGCGGTGCAAAAATATCTCCCTCGCGCAATCCAACGCCGATAGAGACGCTTAGAGCTTCCTGCCCTCGCCCAAGAAAGACGCCGCCGAGAATTTTCCCCGCGCGATATAGGCTGGCAAGTTTGTCATCAAGAACGCGCGCCAGCAGCATGAAGCGATACGCTTTGATGTGCAGATCACGCGTGGCAGAAACGTCTCCGGCAGTTTTGGGTTCGCTCACCGATTGAACCATGCTTGAAAGTTACGACGCGGACGCGCGCGGGCGCAACGATTCTTTCACGTTCCCCACCATGATGAGCGAAATATATTCCTCGCCTTGAACCTAATAATTTTTATTGCTCACTTGCTCGCACGTTGTTCGCCCTGCAAAATCGTGTCACATGAACTTGGCCGAAGCCTTTGATCAAGCCGCTTTATCACGCACGGAAAAAACCGCCGTCTTCTGGGACGAAAAGGAATTCACCTACGCGGTGCTTCGTTCGCAATCATCCACCGTGGCCGCAGAACTCACGGGAAAGTTTGGCATCAAACCGGGCGACCGCGTTGGGCTGTGGCTCAAGAATCGTCCGGAATTTATTCCAGCACTGTTCGGCATTCACAAAGCTGGAGCTGTGGTTGTGCCCATCAACAATTTTCTCAAGCCTGATGAAGTCGGCTACATCCTAGCAGACGCAGGTGTTGAAGTTTTGATCACTGATGCAGAACTTGGCGCGCACTTCCCTGTCCTTTCTGCCACGCGTCCGACGCTAAAGATGCTCAACATCGAGGAAGCCGCCGCACAATCGCCACCCTCCACCCTCCATCCTCCATCCTTCCGCTCTGAATCGGATTTGGCCGTCATCATCTACACCTCCGGCACCACGGGCCGTCCCAAAGGCGCAATGCTCTCGCACGGAAATCTGCTTCACAATGTCGCAAGCTGCCGCATCGTCTTGGATACGCTCGAGTCAGATCGTTACGTCGTGCTGCTCCCCATGTTTCACAGCTATATGTTGACCGTGGGAATCCTGCTGCCGCTCCTCAGTGGCGCATCCATCATCCTCATCAAATCCCTGAACCAACCGCAGCAGATGTTGCGAGAGATGTATCAACGCCAGGCCACCTGCCTGCCTGCGATCCCTCCGTTCTACCGCACGCTTGCCCATGCCAATCTGCCCGCCAAACTTCCGTTCCGACTCTGCGTCAGCGGCGCGGCACCGTTGCCCGTTCAAGTGTTGAAAGATTTTGAAGCCAAGCATCAGATTCCCATCATCGAAGGTTACGGCTTGAGCGAGGCCAGTCCGGTGGTCACGAAGAATCCTTTTCGAGGTCTCCGCAAGCCCGGCTCGATTGGCCTGCCGATACCAAACGTCGAAGTCAGCATTCAGAGCGAAGACGGAAAAATTCTCGGCGCGAACAAAACCGGCGAACTCTGCGTACGCGGCGGCAACGTCATGTTGGGTTATTGGAACAAGCCGGACGAAACTGCGAAAGCAACGCGAGGCAATTGGTTGCTCACGGGCGACATCGGCCACCGCGATGACGACGGTTATTATTACATCACAGATCGCAAGAAGGACATGCTCCTCGTCAACGGTATCAACGTCTATCCGCGCGAGGTCGAGGAAATCATCTACCAATTCCCCGGCGTGAAGGAAGTTGCCGTCATCGGCATCCCCGACGCACGCAAAGGCGAACAACCGCTAGCCTTCGTCGCCTCAACTGAAGGCGTGGCACTTGATGAAAAGGCACTAATCCAATTTCTCCGGCAAAAACTGGCAGACTACAAAGTTCCACGCCGCATCGAGATCGTCACAGCACTGCCCCGGAACGCCACAGGGAAAATTTTGAAGACTACATTACGTCAGATGGCGAGAGCGATGTAGGCGTTACAGAAATACATAGCCGTGGACGTAAGTCCGCGCCATCGGAACAAAAATGCGAGCCGAATAATTTACGCCGACACTCACGGTGGCGGCTTCGGCTCAAGTTCAAACAGAATGGCCACCTTGCGGGTCGCTTCCATGCCCAAGCCCACCCCATCATCTTCCTCCGACAACGAACCGTATTCCGCCGTTTGTGCGGGAGCAAAACCAGATTCCCGCAGGGCGCATCTCAGTTTCTGGGGGTCTCTCATTCACACCGGGCTTCAGCCCTTGTCATTACCCACAAGTTTTGGTGCTTGAGTTAGAATTGTCGCCCCACCCGGAACGCACCCGGTCGGCGTGCCGGCAGTCCGGAGAGTATTTGATCATCGAGGACACGACGCACGACTGGGAGGTTTTCTGGCACGCAAGCACGATGGAATGCCCGGCTGGCAACGCTTGATGTGGATGTGTGAAGGATTAGAAACCCTCAAACCAAAACGAAAAACTTGTGGGTAATGACAAGTCCGTGAGCCGTGGGACAGACAGGCAAAATCCACAAGCCCCGCAGGGGCGAAAAAAATCACGATACACATGAAGAATCTGTCGCTCCTCCGGGGCTTGGTATTGTAACAACTCAACCCACGGCTCACGTCGTGGGCTAACTTCTTCCGCTGCTCCGCAGCTAAAACTGATTTTGAAGACACGACTTAAAGCGTAATGCCTTTCGGAAATTCCGTGCGGTTGGAGCACC
>JAYUAV010000529.1:0-2817 GCA_043741175.1 Verrucomicrobiota bacterium | reverse complement strand
CAAAAAAAAACGACCGGGGGAAATTTCCCCGGTCGTTTGCAATTCCAGTTGAAACTGGAAAATTACTTTTTGTCTTCGTGCTTCTCACCGTGCTTTTCGTCCTTCTTGCCGCCGCACTTCTCGCAAGCCTTGCCGGCTTTTGCGGCTTCGACACAGCACTTATGGGTGCATTCCTTGCCATCTGCCTTTGCTTTTTCGCAGCAAGTCTTTTCAGCAGCGAATGCCGTAGGCCCGGCAATCAGCGCGAGCGTGAAGAGTCCAACTGTGAGCATTTTGATCAGTTTCATAATTACCTTTCGTGTTTTGTTTTGCCTTGCCATCCGTAACCAGTGTGACACCGGCGGCGATTGGGTTGGCTTGGCGTTAACTGTAGTTCCTCGGCACGCCTTGCCAAGCAGTTTTTAGCACCAGTTTTCAGCGGATGCGAACTTGCCTTCATCCGCGCGGATGGCAACCCTGTCCGTCCATGAGTTCGCTCTCACAAGAAACTATTCTCAATGCTCTCAAGGCCGTGAAGTATCCCGGCTATTCGCGCGACGTCGTTTCGTTTGGTCTCGTCAAAAACATTGCCACCAACGCCGACGCCATTGCAGTCACGCTGCAATTAACTTCAGCCAACATCGAAGCCGCCAAGCAGATCAAAGCTGATTGCGAAGCTGTGTTAAAAAACTTGGCTGGCGTGCGCGTCGTGCATGTGGACGTGAATCAACCCGCCACCGCGCCGGGTGCGCCTGGCTCGACACCGTGGGCGAATCAGAATCGTGTGCCCGGCATCAAGCGCGTCGTCGCCGTAGCCAGCGGCAAAGGTGGTGTCGGGAAATCTACAACGTCAGTAAATCTTGCATGCGGGCTGCGGCATCTCGGAGCGCGCGTTGGGTTGCTGGATTGTGACATCTACGGACCGAGCATTCCATTGATGATGGGGATCAATCAACGCCCCGGTTTGAACGAACAAGAAAGAATGATTCCACCCACGAGCCACGGCGTGAAATTGATGAGCATGGGTTTCCTGTTGAACGACGATCAACCCGTCATCTGGCGCGGGCCGATGATTCAACGGACGATCCAGCAATTCATCACCGTGGTGGACTGGGGCGAACTGGATTATCTGCTCGTGGACATGCCGCCCGGCACCGGCGATGCGCAACTCACGCTTTGCCAGACTGTGCCGCTCGACGGCGGCGTCATCGTCACCACGCCACAGGAAGCGTCGCTCGGCGTCGTGCGCAAAGGCATTGGGATGTTTGAGAAGGTCAACGTGCCCATCCTCGGCATCGTGGAAAACATGAGCTACTTCACCGCACCGAACGGCGACCGGATAGAAATCTTCGGTCACGGCGGCGGACGCAACGAAGCGGCGCGATTGAAAATTCCATTCCTCGGTGAAGTGCCCATCTTCACGGAAATCCGCGAAGGAGGCGACCGTGGTGTGCCCGTGGTGGTTTCATCACCAGACAAACCATCTGGTAAAGCATTTCTGAAGATCGCCGAAGCACTGCGTAACAAACTGGGGTGAACTCCGGGGAATTTTGCGCGGCTCGAACAAAAGGTGGGGCAGTTGACGATGGATATGGACTGGCTCAAAAAAAATCCCGTCAACTGGAGATGTGATTCGGCGACTCGCGCTGGTGCAGGCCGCAGACGCCGACCTGAGTCTGCGGCGGCAATGCGAATTGCTCGGCGTCCCGCGCAGTCATTACTACTACAGGCCATGTCCCGAAACTTCGGAGAACTTGAAGCTGATGAAGCGGCTGGATGCATTGCATCTGGAATGGCCCGAATTCGGCAGGCCCAAGTTGACGTGCCAACTGCGCCGGGAAGGCTGGGCGATCAACGAAAAGCGCGTGGGGCGGGTGATGCGGGTGATGGGGTTGGAAGCCATTTATACCAAACCGGGCACGAGCCAGCGGGCAGCGGGACACGAGATATACCCGTATTTGCTGCGTGGGAAGGACACCAGCGGTCCCGATCAAGTGTGGTGCGCGGACATCACGTATATTCCGATGCGGCACGGGTTCATGTATCTGGTGGCGGTGATGGACTGGTGGTGCTGGCCTGGCGATTGAGCAACACGTTGGAAGTCCGCTTCTGCGTGGAAGCGTGGCAGGCGGCATTGAAAGCGGGACGAAGCCATCCGCTGATCGCCAACACGGATCAAGGGGCGCAGTTCACGGGCGAGGAATACATCAGTGCCGTGGAAGCTGCGGACGGACGCGTGAGCATGGACGGACGAGGCCGGTGGATGGACAACCGGTTCATCGAACGGTTATGGCGGAGTCTGAAATATGAAGACATCTATCTTCGGGATTATGAACACGGGCGCGAACTGGCTGTGGGATTGCGACGCTGGTTTGGCCGCTACAACCGAAGCCGCCCGCATCAAGCCCTGGGCTACGCCACGCCCGGCGAGGTATATCACGGCCCTGAATCCCACGGGGCCAAGCCCGCACAATGGGCTTGAAGCGAGACCGACCGAGGCGGTAAGAAAGAGATGCACCAGAAACCACGGGAGGGAGGAAGTAACGGCACTGTCTGTGGCTTTCTCCTTTCCAAAAATGAATCAAGCGCGGAACAGAAAACAAAAACCAAACACCCAGCGACTCCGAAAGTCATAGCTTATTTTCTGCGCCCTCTGGTTTAACTTTGGGGACAAGGTCATACGGCTATGACAAATATGACGATCTGAACGGCAAAATGCTTGCGGTGGTAACGATACCAGAAAGACTGGTGGTGACATAGCTGGTGTGGTCGCATCCCTCACTGAAAACGAACTGGACGTGCTGAGTTGAAATAAACTCGCTAAACCACGTTTTTGGT
>JAYUAV010000528.1:0-11761 GCA_043741175.1 Verrucomicrobiota bacterium | reverse complement strand
ACGGACGCGATGCATCCGTTCGTGCAGGAGGAGCAGATGATGCCGATGATCCCGATCGTGCGCGTGAAGAGCGTCGAGGAAGGCATCGCGTTGTCGCTGCAATCCGAGCACGGCTACAAGCACACGGCCATCATTCACTCGCATGACGTGGAGAACATCACGGCGATGGCGCGCGCGCTGGACACGACGTTGTTTGTGAAGAACGGACCGTCGCCGGCTGGCCTCGGGCTTGGCGGCGAAGGTTATTTGAGTTTCTCCATCGCTACGCCGACGGGCGAAGGCATTACGAACCCGCGCACGTTCACTCGCGTTCGCCGCTGCGTGATGGTGGACAACCTCCGAATTTATTAACCACGGATGGACACGAATAAACACGGATTGGGACGGAGCGCGGGCTTTAGCCCGCTTCAATGTTCGCGTGCTTCAGGCGTTCGCACGGTGAAGCGGCCTGAACGCCGCGCTCCTTCGCGTTCGGTTTTTATCCGTGTCCATCCGTGTCCATCCGTGGTTTAGTTTTATGTTACTTGCACGCGTCGAAGGCAACATCGTAGCGACTCGGAAACATCCGAGCCTCGATGGTTGGCGACTCGTCGTGGTTCAGCCCATCGGCGCGGACGGTAAGAATGAGGGTGCGCCGCAAATCGCGATTGATTCGCATGGCGCCGGCATGCATCAGCAAGTGGTGATTTCGTCGGACGGCAAAGCGGCACGCAATGCTGTCGGTGATCAAAAGAGTCCGGTGCGCTGGTTGGTAATAGGCGTTGTGGATGAATTCGAGCCGGGGGTGAGAATATGAAGCTCGGCACAGTGATCGGTCGCGTGACGTTAGCGAAGACGGTGAAGGCGCTCGAAGGCGGACGGTTTCTTGTCGTGAGTCCATTTAGCCGCGAGCAGTTTGAGGCGGGCCTTGATGCGCCGCGCGGCATGGGCAAAGACCCGAGCCTGGTGGTTTACGATGCCATCGGCGGTGGCGTGGGCGACGTGATCGGATACGAGGAAGGCGCGGAGGCGGCGCAGCCGTTTGAAGTGCCGACCCCGGTGGATGCGCTCAATGCAGCGTTGGTGGACGAAATGTTTTTCAACCCGTGGAAGGGTTGAGTTTTGAGAAACTTTTTCAAATTTGTAGGCGACGAGGTAACGAGTCGTTCCGGTGCGACACTCCTTACGTCGTGTCCTACAGATTTGTGAGTGCCTTGTGAGAAAGATTTTTAAGTCATGAAAAATGTCATCAGTTTGAAAGATTTGGAGCAGATGGTTCGCAATGGGCAGAGTCTGAACAATCTGCCGGAGGATTCGATTCTCACGCCGTCAGCGCGTGAGTTTCTCCAAGATCGGGAGATGAATCCGAGCACAACTGCTGTGGTTACTACCGCTGCGCCGACAGGGAATCTAACTCCGCCGACCAAGCCGCTCACCTCGAAATCATCCAAGGCTGAACTCGATGCGTTCTTCGCTTCGCCGTACGCGCATAGCTTGAAGGAACAGATTTGCCAGATGGGACATCGCCTTTGGAAGCGCGCTTATGTTGACGGCAACGGCGGCAACATGGCGATTCGCGTCGGTGAAGATATTGCGATTTGCACGCCGACGCTGGTGAGCAAAGGCTCGCTCAAGCCGGAGGACATGTGCCTCGTGGATTTTGAGGGTAACCAACTTTGCGGAACGAAGAAGCGCACGAGTGAAATTCTCATGCACTTGCAGATGATGAAGCGTCAGCCGAAAGCCGTCGCGACGTGTCACTGTCATCCGCCTTACGCCACGGCGTTCGCGGTCGCAGGCATTGCGCCGCCGACGTGCATGTTGCCGGAGTATGAAGTGTTTTGTTCCGTGGGCGTCGCGCCGTATCGCACGCCGGGTTCGGCGGACATGGGCAAGCTCGTGGCGGAGTTGACGGATCAATACAACACCATCCTCATGGCGAATCACGGCGTGGTGACGTGGTCGCACAACAACATCGAGGAAGCTTACTGGCGCATGGAGATCATCGAGGCGTATTGCCGCACGATTGTGGTGGCCGGACAACTTGGCAAACCGATCAATACCTTCACCGGCCCGCAGATGAAGGAGCTTCTCAACATCAAGCAGAGCCTCGGCTTTGTGGATCCGCGCTTCAGCATGAAGGAGTGTGAACTTTGCGACAGTGGCGATTGGCGTCCGGGTGCAACGTGCGCCGTGCCGACGAGTGAATCTCAAGGTGCAGGTTTCGATGCAGACGCGGAAAAAGCGGTGCAGGCGATCACGGAGCAGATTTTGAAGCAGATGAAGTAGGAACAGCACGCCGCGTTTCAAAAATAGGTGTGAAGGATTACAGACGGGTGTTAGGCTGGCGCATGCTGATACCAAATGATGTCTGCCGATAAAAAGTTTTGTTGCCGTGCTGCTGGCTTTCTCGTCTGGCTCGGGTTCTTCACGGCTATCTCCGGCTATCTCTCAGCGCAGATGCTCACGCGCGGCCCGTATCTTCAAATGGGTTCGCACACCAACATCACGATTTGCTGGAGGACGGATGTGGCGACGGACAGCCGCGTGCGCTTCGGCACGAACCTCGCCAGTTTGAGTTTCACCAATGATGACGCTGTTGTTGTCAGCAATCATGTGGTCGTCCTGTCGCAGTTGTTGCCGGACACGAAATACTATTACGCCATCGGCAACACGGCGACGCAGTTTGCGGGCGCAGACGTGAATCATTTCTTCGTCACATCGCCGTTGCCGGGAGCGATGAAGAACACACGCGTCTGGGTGATCGGTGATGCGGGCACGACGACCGCCGGGCAAATCAGCGTACGAGATGCGTACGAGACATTCACCGGAGCGCGGCACACCGATCTGTGGTTGATGCTGGGTGATAACGCTTATTACAGCGGGCTGGACGCTGAATATCAGACGGCGTTGTTTGATGTTTACACGAACCTGTTTCGCAAATCGGTTTTGTGGACCACGCTCGGCAATCATGATACTGCGGGGGACACAGGGTTTGTGGACACGTATCCTTACTTTGAAATTTTTACGCTTCCAAAGAATGGCGAGGCGGGAGGCGTGGCTTCGGGCACGGAGCACTATTACTCCTTTAATTATGCGAACATCCACTTCATCTGTTTGGATTCGATGACGGGCGGGCGCTCGACGAACAGTGCCATGTATGCCTGGCTTACAAATGATCTCGCGAGCGCCAATGCCACATGGATCATCGCTTACTGGCATCATCCGCCATACACCAAAGGGTCGCATGACTCGGATTTTGAGACGGAGTTGATCGAGATGCGGCAGGTCTTTCTGCCCGTGCTGGAGCAACACGGAGTGGACTTGGTGCTGGCTGGGCACAGTCATTCGTATGAGCGTTCGCATTTGTTGGATCACCATTATGGCGATAGTTTGAGTTTCACCAACCACATGAAACTCGACGCGGGCGGTGGTCAGGAATCAGGAGCGGGCGCGTATCGTAAGCATCTGTTCAACCCGCGCGCCCATCAAGGCGCGGTCTATGCCGTGGTGGGAAGTTCCGGCTGGACCAGCGGGGGACAGTTGAATCATCCGGCCATGCACGCTTCGCTGAATCAACTCGGCTCGCTGGTGCTGGACATCAACAGCAACCGGCTTGATGCCACGTTCCTTCGTGAGACCGGCGCGACGAATGACGCTTTTACCATTGTGAAAGTGAACTCGACCACGGCACTGCGCATCCTGAGTGCGACGCTGAATTCCAACGGGCATTGCACGATCAATTGGGTTTCGGTGGGAGGTCTGCGCTATCGCGTCAGCTATCGGGACGGCGATCCCAATGGGAGCTTCACCGATCTGGTGAGGCCGGTGGGATTGGAAACAGACCCGGCGGCGAATCGGACTGCATCGGTGATGAGTTTCACCGATGACTTCACCCTGACGGGCGGAGTCCCTCAAAATGGTGCGAGATATTTTCGGGTGCGAGTCGTGCCGTGATGCGGGTTGAGTTGTCGTGGATAAGGTTTGAGTGGATATAAATCGAAGCACCGTTCGACGCTCGTCCTCGATTGTTCAGGGGATTCGAGGACGAGGACGAGTAGGATCAAAAAACTTTTTTCAGTCCGGTCTTATTCGGAATTTGAACATTGCACGCCTCTCGTTGGTCTGGGTATATGTCTGCCAATCCATCCGCCTGCACGGGGTCAATCAAAGATGGGGAGCAGCGAATGCACATGGCTTTCAATCAACTTCTCCGGCGGGCGCAATCTGCGTTCCGGGTTTTATCTCTTCTCGTTTTCACCACCACCGGGTTGTCCATCGCGCGGGCGGAACTGCGCTTTGACGTGTTTCCCGGTTACGACGGAACGGTGCGTGAGGCGGCGTGGTTTCCGATCACTTGCGAAATCTTCAATGACGGCCCGCCCATCCGAGGCATCATCGAAGTCACTCCAGCGAATTATGGCAATGGTCAAACGCAGCGTGTGCCGGTGGAGTTGCCGACGGGAACTTTGAAACGCATCGTCATCCCGGCGTTCACTTCGAGTCGCTATCCGACGCCGTGGGATTTGCGATTGATTGATGATCGCGGGAAAGTTCGGGCGGATGCGTTGGGCGTGCAGCCGCAACGCGCGGTCGGATGGGAGACAAAGATCATCGGGTCGCTCCCGCGCACGGCTTCGGGCATGGTTTCATTGCGTTCCATCAAACGCAATCAGCCGGACATGCAGCCTGCTTCCACACGCTTTCAACCACAGATGCTCCCTGACAATCCGCTGTTGCTCGAAGGTCTTGATGCGATCTATCTCAACTCAGAAGCGGCGGCGACTCTGCGTTCGAGTCAGGCGAATGCGTTGATCGCGTGGATGAATGCGGGCGGGCATCTCATCGTGGCCATCGAGCAGGTAGCGGATGTGAACGGTTCGCCGTGGTTGAAAAATATTATGCCAGTCGAGCCGCGAGACATCGTGGCGGTGGCGCGGCATGATGAACTGTCACGATGGGTTCGAGATGGAACAATCGTGACGAATCTCGTCACGGAGGATTTTTCAAGCGCGCCCATCTCTCCGCCGACGGGGCCGCGCAATCGGAACAACCGCAAAAATTCCAACCGACCTCCACCACCAAAGGTCGAAGACGTGCAGGAAGCGTTCAGCGACGTGGGGAAAGATGCCGCGTTTGACGCAGCGGAAATCCGCGTGGTGACGGGGGTGTTGCGCGATGGAAAAGTGGTGGTGTCCGTGGGGGAGTTGCCGTTGATCGTCACAGGTAATCGTGGGTTGGGGCGCGTCACGGCGCTGATGTTCAGCCCGGAGCGCGAACCGTTTAAGTCGTGGAAAGATTTGCCGACGTTCTGGACGAAGATGCTGGACGTGCCGATGGAGTTGTTCACGTCAGTGAATTATTACCCTGGATACGGTCACGGTGCGGACGGGATTTTCGGCGCGATGCTGGACAGCCGTCAGGTTCACAAGTTGCCGGTGGGTTGGCTGCTTGTTCTGCTCGTGGTGTATCTGCTGGTGATCGGGCCGTTTGATCGCATCTGGCTCAAGAAGATCAATAGGCCGATGCTCACTTGGATCACGTTCCCGTGTTACGTGATTTTTTTCTCCGGGCTGATTTACTTCATCGGTTACAGACTGCGCGCGGGCGAATCCGAGTTGAACGAACTGCATGTAGTGGATGTGTTGCGCAACGGCGAGCGCGCGGAGTTGCGTGGGCGGAGTTACATGTCCATCTACTCGCCGTCGAACGCCAAGTATCCGATGCAAAGCACGCTGAAGTTCGCGACGTTGCGCGGCGAATATCTGGCGTCGCACAACGGGCAGACCTCCGAGAAGACGGAGTTGTTGCATACGGGAGACAACTTCAAGGCGGACTTGTTCGTGCCGGTTTGGACGAGCCAGCTTTGCCTGAGCGATTGGTGGACTTCTGGTGCGATGCCGCTGGCGGTTTCCATCAAATCAAAGTCGGGTGGCTGGTCGGTGACGGTTGAAAACCAAAGCGGTAAAGCCATCACCGCGACGCGGCTCGTGGTGAACAAAATGATTTTCGATCTCGGAACGTTGTCACCCGGACAGAAGAAGACGATGGACTTGCAACAGAGTGCGGGCAATCCGACGGAAACTTTTGTGCGTGAATTTGCCGGGCAATATCAAAACGTCTTGCGGGAGCGGCAGTATGCCTTTGGCAGCAGCGGTGGCGGACACATTGATGACCTGCCGATGGCGAGCATGGCAGCATCGTTGTTGGGAGAAATTGCAGAGGTGCAAGGCGGCATGAACTTCCCCGCGTCGCCGGGATTGAATTTATCCAGCGCGGTAAAAAATGACGGCGCGTTGCTGCTCGCATGGTCGCCGGACACGTCGCCTGTGCCAGCGATCAACCAATTCAAAACGAAGCGCACGGCGTCGAATACGTTGTGGCGCGTGCCTGTTTCCATCCAGACGCAAAACTAATTTTATGGCGAACGAAGTTCCTCCCATTCCAGCGGTGCAAACTTTCGGACTGACGCGCACTTACGGTGCGATGACTGCGCTGTCGAATCTTGATCTCACGGTGAACAAAGGTGACTTGTTCGGATTCATCGGGTCGAACGGCGCGGGGAAGACGACGACGCTGCGGATACTTGCTACGTTTCTCGCGCCAAGTTTCGGCTCGGCGAAAGTTCTCGGCCACGATGTTGTGAAGGACGCTGATGAGGTGCGGCACGTCATCGGTTATATGCCGGATTTCTTTGGCGTGTATAAAGACATGGAGGTGACGGAGTATCTGGATTTCTTCGGCGCGTGCTATCGCATCCCGTCGTCGCAACGCGAGAAGACCGTGAGCGATGTGTTGGAACTGGTTGGTTTGAGCGAGAAGAAAGGTTCACTCATCGGTGCGTTGAGTCGTGGTATGCAACAACGTCTCGGCCTGGCGCGCGTGTTGATCCACGATCCGCAACTGCTCTTGCTCGACGAACCTGCGAGCGGTCTTGATCCGCGCGCGCGCATTGAGATGATGGAGATTCTTCGCGAACTTCGGCGCATGGGGAAAACCATCATCATCAGCTCGCACATCTTGAGCGAACTGGAAACCATCTGTAATCGCGTGTGCATCATCGAGCGCGGCAAACTCATTTACTCCGGGCCTGTGCAAGGCGTGCGCGATCAGATGTCGTCGGGGCGCGTGGTCTGGGTGCGTGTATCAAGTGACACAGAGCAGGCGGCGACGTTAATTCGGGGACTTGCGGAGGTAACAGAAGTTCAGCCGATAGATCACAAATTGAAAATCACGCTCGCGAGTCACGAAACAGATCACAGCGTCATCGCGGATGCGCTGGTGCGCGGCGGTGCGCGGCTGCTGGAGTTGCGCGAGGATGAGATCGGGTTGGAGGAAGTTTTCTTGCGCGTCACTCGCGGCGAAACGCAATGAGCCGTTGCGTGCAGTTGAAGACTTGGAGTATTGGCCGCTGGCTGGCGAGTTTCCGCTTCGCAATTGCAGAAGCGTGTTTTCAAAATGGTTTCCCTTGCTCCAGCACCAGCGGTGCATTGAGAAAGGCTCTCCGTTCCAAGAGAGGACGCCCCGCCCATGCGTCAAGCCGCTGTACGCGGCTCTGCCTGAGCGACAAGTCGTTCAGGCCATGAAAGCGGACAAGTCTTCGCACTCCAAAAACTGACCGGCAGTTTCAGTCATACCCGACTGAACCAATCCTCTTGCGACGCGGGCGTGCGCCTGTCATTTTCGACGCGCCCACCAGCGTGCGGGCGTTTGATTATGTTTGGACGTGATACCGATCTTGTTTCCCAGCGGCAGGCGTTGAAGATTTTACTCATCGAGCATGACGATGCGGTTGCCCGCGCCATCGGCGGGATGTTGGATCAGGCGCGCGAAACCATCGGCGGCGTGGTGACGGTGTCGTCGTTGGCGGACGGTCTCGCCAGCATCAAACGCGAAAGCTTCGGCGTCATCCTGCTGGAATTTTTTCTCCCCGACGGCGCAGGTCTCGCAAACATCGCTCTCCTTCAAGAAGTCGCGCCGCTCGTGCCGGTGATCGTGCTGGGCGCGGCGGATGATGAAGCTATCGCCGTGGAAGCGGTGCATGGCGGGGCGCAGGATTATCTCGTCAAGAGCCACATTAATCCCAACTGGCTGCTGCGTTCGATTCGTCACACCATCGAGCGGCATGAGTCTGATCTGGCGTTGCTTCGCGCGGAGGAAAAGTATCACGGCATCTTCGATCACTTGGTGGAAGGTATTTTCCAGACGACACCGGATGGAAGTTATCTGCTCGCCAATGCCGCGCTCGCGCGCATCTATGGTTATGCGAACCCTGATGAATTGCTGGCGAGCGTGACGGACATCGGTCGCAGGCTTTACGTGGCTCCGGGGCGACGCGAGGAGTTTCGCGGCATCATGGATGAGCATGACACGATCACGGGATTCGAGTCGCAGATATTTCGCAAGGATGGGAGCATCATCTGGATTTCGGAGAACTGCCGTGTGATCCGCGATGCGAAGGGACGGTTGTTACATTACGAGGGCACGGTGGAAGACATCACGGCTCGACGCATGGCGCAGGAGAATGTGCGTGATTCCGAGGCGTTGTATCACTCGCTGGTGGAGACGATGCCGCAGCATGTGTTCCGCAAAGATTTGCAAGGACGATTCACGTTTGCGAACCAGCAGTATTGCCGGCATTACGGTTGCACGTTGGAGGAGATTCTCGGCAAGACGGATTTTGATTTCTTCCCGATTGAACTGGCAAAAAAATATCTCGCGGACGATCAGCGCGTGATGGTCACGCGGAAGGGTTATGAAATAGCGGAGGAGCATCAACCCATCGGTCAGGAGAAAACCGTGGTGCAAGTCGTCAAGACGCCGCTCTACGGGAAGGACGGGACGGTCGTGGGTTTGCAGGGGATGTTCTGGGACATCACGGAGCAAACGCTCGCGGAAGAACGCATCCGCAAGGCGCAGGACAGTCTGAGCGAATCGGAAACGCTCTATCACTCGCTGGTGGACACGATGCCGCAGTGCATTTTCCGCAAGGATGTCACCGGGAAATATACGTTCACGAATAGGGAGTTTTGCCGCTTCATCGGGCGTGCGGCGGCGGATGTCATCGGCAAGACGATCTATGATCTTCTGCCGCCTGAACTGGCGAAGTTGCGCGAGGAAGATGACGCGCGTGTGATGAGTTCGGGGAAACCTTTCACCCAAGTCGAGCAAAGCAAGTTTGAGAATCGCGAGGATCAATTCATCCAAGTGTTGAAGATTCCGATCTTCGACACGAGCGGCAAGGCGGTGGGTTTGCAGGGGATGTTCTGGGACATCACGGACATCAAGCTGGCCGAACAGCGCATCCGCAAGGCGAACGACGAACTGGCCGCGAGCGAGGAGCAGTTGCGCGACAAAAATCTGGAGATGGAAGATGATCTCAAGACGGCGCGCGAAATCCAGGTGGCGATGTTACCGCAGCAATATCCCGTGCTGCCGCGCGGCGCGGCGGAGGAGGATGCGGCGTTCCGATTCGCGCATCGCTACCTGCCCAGCGGCACAGTGGGCGGAGATTTTTTCAGCATCACGCCCATCTCGGACACGGAAGTGGCGGTGTTCATCTGCGACGTGGCGGGACATGGCGTCCGCTCCGCGCTCATCACGGCGATGATCCGCGCCATCGTGGAGGAATTGCGTCCCATCGCGCATGACCCCGGATTGTTCATCACCAAATTGAACGCGAAGTTGTGGGCGATCTTGAAACCCGCCGGTTCGCCGGTGTTGACCACAGCGTTTTATCTCGTCGGCGATTCGATCACCGGCCAGATGCGATTTGTCAACGCGGGCCATCCCAAGCCGATGCTGTTGCGCCGAGCCGAGAACAAAGTAGAGCCGGTAAAAAACCACACGAAACAAAGCCAACCTGCGCTGGGATTGTTTGAGAAGGCGGTTTATGAAACGTCAGAAATCAAACTCGCGCCGCGCGATTTGCTGCTTCTGTTCACAGATGGACTTTACGAAGTTCATTCGCCGAAGGACCAGCTTTACACCAAAGAGATGCTTCAGGCCGCCGCGCAAAAACATCTCAAGAAGCCTGCGCCGCAATTGTTCGATGTGCTGTTGAAAGAAGTGCAGGACTTCGCCGTGGATCACGCGTTCGACGATGATGTCTGCATGGTGGGCCTCGAATACACGGGTGGCAAAGCGATCAAGTGCGGGTGAATCCACAGGTGTGACCGAAAGTGCCGCTCAGTTTTTTGGAGTGTGGAGACTTGTCACCGCTTTCGTGGCCTGAGCGACTTGTCGCTCAGGCAGAGCGGCGCACAGCGACTCGGCATATGGGAAGGGTTGGCATCTTGAAATTGGAAGCCTTTCTCAATGCGGCTCACCGCTTTCGTCTTCGCTACGACGCAACATGGAACGCGGTGCTGCTGGGACAACAAGTCGTCCCAGCGGAAAAGCGGCGACACGTCGCCGCTCCAACCTTGAACGGCATTTCCAGTTAAACCCTGAATCCACAGTTCAAATTTCCACCTGCAAGCCGAGTTCCACGACGCGGTTGGGCGGGAGTCGGAGGTAGGCAATAAAAACCCTCTCCGCCCCGGCAGGGAGTGGAGAGAGTTGGGCTGGTCGCGTCGTAGCGAAGCGAAAAACGGATGAGGTGTCGAGTATTGATGCCAATTTGCCGCGCCCAACTCCGCAAGCCCAACTCCGCAAGCCCAACTCCGCACGTACTAGCATGGCTTCCAAATTACGAAGGCAAGAAAATACGTGACGAAAAATCAGATGTTTTTGGCGTAGGCAGTATCCACTTCCTTGTGGTCTAATCTTCGCGAAGCAACCCAGCGGAAGAAAAACCGAAACCAAATGGCAAACGCGCACATTCCAAAACACGGCGTCAGTTCCCAAGGCTGCGATGGAGGGAAATTACCCACGGGATCATGTTGCCGTCGCGATTTGTTTTGCCGCGTTGCGAAACGATTGAGCGAGTATAAAGTATAGCAATAAGGATGGTTATCGTGTTGCCGATTTCCAATCAGAGAATTTCACAAACTACGCAGGGATGATGATTCCAAAGGCTTTTACGTTTCGCGTTTTTAACCCCAAATGGGAAGTTCCAAAATTGAGAATAATTGGAAAGGTTCTTGATCTCACCGGTGGATATGGCCGAGGATTCCAACTCCATCTAGGACTTGCCCACCAACCGGCACGGTAGCAGTTACAATCTTGGGTTTGCGGATGGGCATTTTGAAGCCATCAAGATGCTCGCCTCCAGAACCGAGTGGCGCTACGGCGGACGCAGTGCGGATTGGATGCGTTTGAAAGAGATGACGACATTTCGCAAGCCATAGGTTTTAACCACGAATGAACACCAATGGACACGAATCTCGTAGTCCCTAGATTCAATTCCTCCAAAATGAACTCTCCCACCATAGCCGACGCGTCGTCGCGAGAAGATAAAAGGGAAGCCAAGTTTGGCGCGTGGTATTTTCGCGGCTCGGCAGCGTGGTGGTTGGTGGTTGGGCTGGTCATGGGTTTCGCAGCGTTTGATGACACGTTGCTGGATCATGAACGGACGTTGAAATGGCCGGACGTGGTCTTTGGGTTTAGCACAAAGAATGTGTTGCTGCTGGCTTGTGGATTTCATCTGGTGCTTGGTGGGGTACTTTTCGCCATTCGAGACACGTTCACCAAAGTTCTGCTTCTCGTGTGGGGTAGTTCGGTTTGCGCGATTTATCGTTTGGGTTTCAGTTGGTTGGATGTGGGCTGGTTGAGGCTGGGTGATCCATGCCCGGTTGTAAGGCTTACGGCGGATAAAATCGGGATCAATCCCAAGCTGTTT
>JAYUAV010000527.1:0-4617 GCA_043741175.1 Verrucomicrobiota bacterium | reverse complement strand
GCCACGCTGAAGTTGTAAGTGTTCAACGCCTCGGTGATCTCGCGGATCGCTTCGTTGAGCTTGAGCAGAATCCATTTGTCATCCGTGGTGAGCTTGGACGAATCAATCTCGCCCTGCACTTCGCCGCCTTGCATCTGCCGAAAGCGACATGCGTTCCACAGTTTGTTGCAAAAGTTGCGGCCTAGTTCCACGTCCTTCTCGTCGAACAACACGTCCTGACCGAGCGGCGCACTGCGCATCGTGCCGAAGCGCAACGCATCTGCGCCGTAATTCGCGATGAGTTCCAGCGGATCGGGCGAGTTGCCGAGCGTCTTGGACATCTTGCGGCCCTGCTTGTCGCGGATGATGCCGGTGAAATAAACATTCTTGAACGGCATCGCATCCGGCAGCGCGAACTTCGCGTCGCCCATGAATTCGTAGCCCGCCATGATCATGCGCGCGACCCAGAAGAAGATGATGTCCGGCCCGGTGACCAGATCGGTAGTGGGATAAAACTTCTTCAACGTGTTCGTCTGCTCCGGCCAACCCATCGTCGCAAAAGGCCACAGCCATGAACTAAACCACGTATCCAACACGTCTGTGTCCTGTGTGAAACCGAGCGGCTCGATTTCTTTTCCGCTCTCAGCGGATGAAGTTGCGGCAGCGAGTTCAAACTTGTTTCCCTGATGACGCTTGAAATGGAAGAAGACCGCTGAGTCTTCAGTTTCGCCTGCGCTCCACAATAAGGATTCAGTCGGCACGTAGTCGTAATCCTCGTGCTTGGCGGCATTCACGGATTCGGGCGTCACGTCGGTGAGAAACTTTCCGCCGGGCGGCGTTGTATTCGCGCCGCGACAGATAAGTTCGATGATGTTGAGAACCGTTTCCGGCAAAGATTTGTATTCTTCCGCCGAAAATTTCAGCGACCAAACCGGGATGCGATGCCCCCACCAAAGTTGGCGGCTGATGCACCAGTCCTGGATGTTCGTGAGCCAGTGGTCATAGACCTTCGCCCAGCGGTCAGGATAAAACTTCATCGCGCCGCTCGACACGCACGCCTTGGAAATCTCCACACTCGGATACTTCAAGAACCATTGCTCGCTCAAGCGCGGCTCAATGGGCACTCGAGCGCGTTGACTGAATCCGACTTTGTTTTCGTAAGGTTCTTCTTTATCCAGAAGATTGAGTTCGCGAAGTTTTTCCACGGCCACCTTGCGCGCCTTGAATCGCTCCAAACCTTTCAAATCCGCGCCCGCTGCGTCGGTCATGTTGCCGCGCTCGTCAATCACCTCGATGGCGGTCATGGTCGCGAGTTCCGCCACGCCATCCAACATGCCGCGCGCTTGGATGCGCTGGAAAATCTCGAAGTCCGCCTTGTCGTGCGCCGGTGTGACTTTCAACACGCCTGTGCCGAACTCGAAGTCCACATGATCGTCGCCGATGATGGGAATGAGTTTTTTCTCGGCGGGAATCTCGCAGGGCAGGGGACGGATGGCGTGTTGACCGATAAACTGTGCGTAACGTGGATCGCGCGGATTGACCGCGATGGCTGTATCGCCGGGGATTGTTTCTGGTCGAGTTGTGGCGATGGTCAGGAAAGTTCCGGGAGCTTCAGCCACTTCGACTCTGAAGTAGTAGAGAAATCCTTTCTGCGATTCCATCTCCACTTCTTCGTCAGACAACGCCGTGAGCGACGCGGGACACCAGTTCACCATGCGTTTGCCGCGATAGATGAGTCCCTTGCGATAGAGATCAACAAACACCTTCTGCACGCACTGCGAATATTCCGGGTCCATCGTGAAGCGTTCGCGCGTCCAATCGCACGAGCAACCGAGCTTCTTGAGCTGGTTGATGATGATGCCGCCGTGCTTCTCTTTCCACGTCCAGACGCGCTTGAGAAATTCCTCACGACCGAGATCGTATTTGGATTTGTGTTCCTCTTTTTTGATCTGTTTCTCCACCTGCACCTGCGTCGCGATGCCCGCGTGATCCGTGCCCGGCAACCAGAGAACTTCCTTGCCGTCCATGCGCGCTTTGCGACTGAGGATGTCCTGGATCGTGTTGTTGAGCACATGCCCCATATGGAGCATGCCCGTGACGTTCGGCGGCGGAATGACGATGGAATACGCCGGGCGCTTGTCGCTGACGCGCGCGGGGTCGGCGGTGAAGCAGGAATTATCAAGCCAGAACTGATACCACTTATCTTCGACGGATTGTGGTTCGTATGCTTTGGGAATCTCAGACATAAAATCTCAACTTAATCAACTCAATCGGGAAACCCAGTAATCTTCCCGCCGTTTCGCATGGGCAATGGCGATAACATAAATCGTTTCCGCCGCTTCGCGATAGACGACACTGTAAGGAAACCTCTCCACACGCCATTTCCGGGTGTTGCGGCGGCGTGGTGTTCCCAGTTGCGGGTTGCGTTGAAGTTTTTTGACTGTCAACTGCACAGCCTCCTGAAGCCTTCCGCCAACGCCTGGTTGCTTTTCCTCGTACCAAGCGGCGGATTCCGCGAGGTCAAGCAGAGCGTCGGGCAGGTATTCGACGGGTTTGGATTTCATTTAGGCGGCGGCGAAGTTCGGCATGAACTTGTACGGCGGGAATGGTTTTGATCTTGCCCGACTCCAGTTCGTCCAAGCGTCTGTCAATTTCCTTTTCCCAAGCCGCATCCAAATCGTGGTCGCCCGGATGGCTACCCGAAACACTGCTGTAAAGCATATTCGCCAGTTCTATCCGCTGACTCGGCTTGAGCTTCGCGACCAGCGTGGTGGCGTGTTTTTTTAGTGCAACTGTCATGACGCAACGATGCCCGAATCAAAACTGGTTGGCAAACCCGTTCATTTCTTCAACAACGCATACTCCATGCTGTCCACCAGCGCCTGCAAGCTGGCTTCGATGATGTTCTCGCTCACGCCGACCGTGCCCCACTCGCGTTTGCCATCGCTGGACGTGATGAGCACGCGGGTCTTGGCGGCGGTGCCGGTCGTGCCGTTGATGATGCGAACTTTGTAGTCTGTGAGATCAATCGCCTTGAGCTTCGGGAAAAACTTCACCAATGCACGGCGCAATGCAGCGTCGAGGGCATTCACCGGGCCGTCGCCCTCGGCAACGGCGTGTGCGACCTCCTTGCCGACGCGGACGCGCACGGTGGCTTCGCAGATGGATTCCTTTTGGTCGCGCCGCATCGAGACGTGATACGTTTCGATGTCGAACTGCTTGATGGATTTCTTCTCCATCGCCGCGCGGATGAGCAACGCGAGGGATGCTTCCGCCGCTTCATACTCGAAACCTTGCGATTCCAACTCTTTGACTTTGGAAGTGATCTCACGCGTCTCTGGCGCATCAGGCGTGAGCTTGAACCCAAGCTCCTTTGCCTTCATCAAAATGTTCGTGCGGCCCGACATGTCGCTCACAAGCACACGACGGAAATTGCCTACGGCTTCGGGCGTGATGTGTTCGTAGCTGCGACCAACGCGGTCAATCGCGTGAACATGCATCCCGCCTTTGTGCGCGAACGCCGTCTGTCCCACCCACGGCGCGCGCACGTCATGGCGCATGTTCGCGACTTCATTCACGAACTCGGAAAGTTCTTTCAGCTTGGGCAACGACTTGGTCGGCACGCAGCGCAATTTCATCTTCAATTCCAACGTCGGGATGACGCTGATGAGATTGCAGTTGCCCGTGCGCTCACCGTAACCATTGATCGTCCCCTGCACCTGTATCGCGCCTGCATCTACCGCTGCGATGGCATTGGCGACGGCGAATCCGCAATCGTTGTGCGTGTGGATGCCGACTTTGCAATTCAACTTGGACTTCGCGAACGCCGTGATCTTCGCAATCTCACTCGGCAAGCGGCCACCGTTCGTGTCGCACAACACGATGCAATCCGCGCCCGCCTTTTCTGCCGCCTGCCAGGTGGCGAGAGCGTATTCGGGTTCTTCGGTGTAACCATCGAACGCGTGCTCTGCGTCGTAGATGACTTTCTTCCCGTGATCTTTCAGATAACGGATGGTATCGCCGATCATGCCGAGGTTTTCATCCGGCTTGGCGCGCAACACTTCGAGGACGTGCAACAACCACGTCTTGCCCACGATGGTGACGACCGGCGTCTTCGCTTCGAGGATCAGCCGCATCAACTCGTCGTTCTCCACGGCCACGCCTTTGCGCCGCGTCATACTGAACGCTGCGATCTGCGCGTTCTTCCATTTACGTTTGGCGGCTTGCTTGAAGAACTCCATGTCCTTGGGATTGCTGCCCGGCCAGCCGCCTTCAATGTAGTGAACCCCGAAAGAATCGAGCTTCTCAGCAATGCGGAGCTTGTCCACGGCTGAGAAATTGATGCCTTCGCCCTGCGCGCCGTCGCGCAGAGTCGTATCGTAAATTTCAACTTGGGGTTTCATTGTTCCGCCGAAGCGGTGGGGAAGGATATGAAAAATTCGGGCAGTGGCAATTCGCAAAACTGGCCGGGTGTGTCGCGCTGAAATTTCTTCCAACAAATTTTTACCACTGCGAAAAGTTTGATGGGTGTATTGAAAGTTCCGGCGGGACTCGTGCGCTCCCGCTCCTATTTCGTAGTTCGGGTCTAATCCTAATGCCTTTCGGAAATTCTGCGCGGTTGGAGCGCCGGTCTGCGAC
>JAYUAV010000526.1:0-4966 GCA_043741175.1 Verrucomicrobiota bacterium | reverse complement strand
CCTTTCGCGAGATGCAGTTGCACGCCGCCGCCCGCGAAGGATTGCTTTGCCCGGCCTATTGCCTGATGCCAGACCACATTCATTTCGTCTGGATGGGCGTGCGCTGCGACACCGACCAACGCAACGGCATCAAGTTCCTGCGCGCTCAGCTTGGCCCGTTTCTCAAACCAGCGACGTTTCAGCATCAAGCACACGAACACGTTTTGACCACGGAAGAACGTCAACGCAAAGCCTTCGGACTGACTTGTGCCGACTACGTTCTGCTCAATCCACTCAAAGCCGAACTCGTGAAGAAACCATCAGACTGGCCGTATCTCGGGGCGGTGATTCCGGGTTATCCACGCCAGAAAGTTTTTGCTGACGATTATTGGCCGTGGTTTTGGAAGCATTACTTTGCAGTGCGTGAACCGGGAATCGAGAAACGAGTTCTCCCTCTGCGCAAGATGGAATAGACGCTGGTAGTCGTGGAAGTCAGTCCGCGCCATTTATTGAATTCGGACGCCGACCGTAGGGGGAGAGGTTTGCGCCGACTAACGTCGGCGGCTACGACCGATTGCTCTCGTCGTAAACTGCTTTCGATTTCTCAGCCATAAAAATTCGTGGCGCAAAAGATGGGAGAAAAACGGGCGGATGAAAACACAAAAGCCATCGGGTGCATCACTGCTTTTTGATCGCCCGATAATACCGTTGTACAAACGAGCCGGATGCCGGGTCAGAGATTTCCCCCGTGCCACTGGCTGGCAAGGTGTTGGTACTGATCGCAACCCAAGAGACCAGATTGGTCGAAGCCTCAATGAAGTATCTACCCTCTGGAATACCTCGCAAAGTAAACGCGAAATGCCCGTCGTCGGTTCGGCGTGGATTGGTGAGTTCCGGTGGAGCATTTGTGATCGCTCCCAATTTTTCGTGGGCTTGAAGGATGGATTGTGCTTCCGATGCTGATATCACTCTGGCTGCGGTCAGGGCCAAAATCCGGCTGGGATAGTCACGGGGATTGAACGCGCCAACTTCCTTCGGGTTGGCCAGATCACCAAGGTCAATGACATGAACCGTTGCGCCTCGATCCATGAGATAGGCATATTTGCCCGCCACCCGCACATCTTGATTACAATAGCTCGTCTTGAAAAATCCCACGCTGTGCAGCTTGTCCGGGTCGTTCACATCAATAATGTGGAGGCCTTCCGCGTACGATGGGACATACGCGCGGCGACCCAAGACATACATGCCTGAATTACAGCCTCCCACCAGAAAAGTGCTGTGTACGGTTGGCAAGGTGCGCTCTTTCGCATCTATTACATGAAATCCCTGCGCCCCATCGGCATAATAAACGAAGTCACCGACCACCTGCACATTTCCCAAACCTCCCGCGCGAGTAGTGACCTGACCGATTTGAACTGGTTTGACGGGATTGCCGACGTCAAATATCCGCATTCGAGCGTTGGCGCACGCCACATACGCCAAACCATCCACCACCTGCACGCTGTTGGCCCGTCCCTGCGTGTCGTTTTGACTAACAAGTTTAGGTTTCGTCGGGTCGCTGACATCAAGCACTTGTAATCCTTTTGGCCCGTCCGCCAAGTAAGCATGATGGCCGACGACGTGAATGCTGAAAGCGTCGCCTCCGGTGAACAAATGTCCCACCTGTGCCGGACTCCGGGGATCCTGCACATCAAGAATATCCAAACCACTCGTCCGGTTGGCCAGATAAGCATAACGACCGACTACCTGAACTCCGACGGGGCAGGTCACGTTGTTCCATCCCCCGATCCATTTGGGATGCGCCGGATTTGAAATCTCAAGCACATGAAAGCCATGCCCAAAACCCGCAATATAAAGATAATCACCAACAATCTGCAAATAACTGCCGGGGGCATCTGCCACGGAGTTTGATTCGATAGAACTTCCGGCTTGTTCAAAAGCTGCAATACAATTGGCGAACGGGCCATGGAGTGTGACGATCAGAATAAGCAGCCGAGTTATTTGATCTCGCCGAGGTAGATTCCGGACTGAGCTTGCCATGCCTTCAACTTTATGTTCGATCTTCAGCAGCAAGCAATCACTTTCACCAAAGCATCTGATGGTACGGTGATCGGCAGCGCGCCACCCGGCAAGTCAAACGGGAATGCCCCTGCGCCTGAATCCCCCATTGCGGGACTGGCGCAAGAATCGTTTCCTCCATCCAAAAGCGGCGGTGAACACGCACGCAGTCCCATCAGCCCCATCGGGGCGACATCTTTGTAGTTATGCGAGAGAAACAAATCCAAGCTCCGTTCAGGAGCGGCATATTCCGCCCCTACGTGGCTTGAAATGTTTTGGTTGCTTGGGCTACAAAGATTTCGCTCCTAGCGGAGCTTCCCATTGGCATTATCGCGCTCGCTGCGAATCAAACGGTGGTTAAAACTTGCGGAATTTGCCGTGCAAACAAACGCGGCTCGTGGCACTTTATCCGCATGAAGACGCTGCAAGTTGAGTTGCCCGATCAAATGGCGCGCGAAGTCGAAGATGCCGTGGCAGCCGGTGTGTTTCAAAATTCCGCCGAAGTCGTGCGCGTCGCCTTGCGTGAATTCATTTCCCGTCGTCGGTTTGAACTGATGGATCGTCAGCAGTTGGAAGACGTGGCTTGGGCGTTGCGCGAAAAGCCGCCGGGCAAATGAAACGCCTTGTCGCCGACACCGGCCCGCTGCTCCACCTGCACGAGGCGAACGCACTTCATCTGCTGCCTCTCATCGGCACCACCGAGATTGCTCCACACGTCCTGACCGAACTTCGCTTCCACGCTCCGAAACTTTGGCCGGAACAACTTCCGCCTTGGGCGAGCGCCAAAACTCTTTCCTCCGCCGCGCAACAGCGCGCCAGCGAATGGCAGAACGCCGGACTCCTCCACGGCGGCGAAGCCCAAGCCCTCGCGCTCGCCATTGAACAAAAGCCCGACTGGTTTCTCACCGACGACGCCGGAGCGCGTTTGATGGCGGAATCGCTCGGCATCGAAACTCGTGGCTCAATCGGCATCATCCTTTGGGTCGCCGCCATGCGATTGATCGAGAGATCAGAAGCGGAAACACTCTTCGCTGCTTTAGAAAAATCTTCCCTCTGGATGTCGTCCCGCGTTCGCGTTCAAGCTCGCGCGGCGCTCACCAAGTTGTTCACGTAGCAGATCAAACGTGAATGCCCCTGCGCCTGAATCCCCATTACAGGACTGGCGAAAGAGTCGTTTCCCCCATCCGAAAACGACGGTGAACACGCCGCAGTCCAAACTGCTCCGCAGTTCGCAGCCACCCGTCACTTGCGAAGCGTCTGGACTGCGGTGGCTTCAGCCCGCTTTTCCCCGGATAACCAAAGCACTTGCATCTTTTCCAGACGCCCGCCATCCGGCATTTTTCTGCCGATGAACCCCGACCCGCAGCCTCCCACTCTTGTTCCTTCTGCACAGATCCGGCTAAGAGCAAAGCTTTCGCTTGGTTTCCGCCCAAGTGTTTGACCTTGCGTACGAATTCAACATGGCTCCTGCTGCGTGAGGCAGTGCAATGAACCGAAGCCCAGCACGAGATCAACGGCGTGGATGCCCACCACCGGCCTGTCTTTGAACAGCTCGCCGAGAATTCCAAGCGTCACGCGGTCGTTCACGTCGTTGAACGTCGGCACGATGACGCATGAGTTGCAGATGTAGAAATTCGCGTAGCTCGCGGGTAATCGCCAGTCGCCGTAATAAACCGGCGACGGCATGGGCAACGCGATGACTTCCGGGCGCGAACCGTCTTCGAGTCGCAGATCGCGCACGCGCTCCCAATTTTCCGCGAGCGGCTTGTAATTGATGTCTTTCTTGTTCGTCTCTTTGATCAGCACAAGAGTTTTGTGATCTGTGAAACGGCAGATGTCATCAATGTGACCGTGCGTGTCATCGCCCACCGGCCCGCTCAACAGCCACATGACATTCTTCACGCCGAGATATTTTTTGAATTGCTCGTCGTATTGCGCCTTGGTCATGCCGGGATTGCGGACTTGCACGGTCGGATGTTGATAACATTCCTCCGTGGTGAGAAGTGATCCGCGTCCGTTCACTTCTATGCCGCCGCCTTCGATGACAAACTTCTTCCCGTTGAACTGTGCGTCGAACAAAGGTCGTTTCAAAACCTTCGCAGCCGTCTCAGGAACTTTCGTGTCGAGCTGCCAGTTTTTATATTTGGCCCACGCATTGAAATGAAAATGCACAATGGCCAATTCCGACTTTAGACCTGAGCCTTTAGACTTCAGACTTCTTCTGACATGAATCGGCCCGCTGTCGCGCGTCCAACCGCGATTTGTCGGATGCACGACGAAACGCACCTGCTTGAGATCACATCCTGCGCGTTTGAGATAACTGGCGGCGAATTTCGCCTCCGCATTGCTACGAACGAGAATGCGGACGAGTTCGCCTTGGGAAATCTTCTTCACCATCTCGCCGTACACCCAACGGATCGTATCAATCTTGTCCGGCCAATCAGATTCGTTGTGCGGCCAGCCGAGCCATGTGGCGGAATGTTTTTCCCATTCGGCGGACATGGAGTAGCCGAGTTCAGCCGGAGTCGGAGTCGTGAGCAGAGTCGTCTTTGCCATAGAGCGCGTGAGGATACGGACACGCGGGAAATTTCCAACCACGGAATACAGGAAAGTCAGGACGAAAGAAATTCCAAGCCTCAACAATCCCAGCCACGCATCGGCGGTGGTGATCAGGCAAAACGCAGTGAGCAATTCATCAGTGACCTTTCTTGTCGCGGTGTATCTCTTCGGTTCGCACGCGCGCGGGGACGCCCGGCCCGACAGCGACGTGGATTTGTGCATCGTGGCCGATGGCGCGGCGAAGCAGTTGGAGGCCGCACAGAGTTTTCGACGTGAGATGCGTCCGATCCGACCGAAGCCAGCGTTCACATTGGTGCCCATCACTCCTGAACGCTTGGCCGAAAAGCGAAGCATCAAGGATTTCTTCTTC
>JAYUAV010000525.1:0-1623 GCA_043741175.1 Verrucomicrobiota bacterium | reverse complement strand
GCCGTGGGATTTTTCGCGATTCTGCAAAATCACCGCGCCTGCGCCGTCGCCGAACAGTACGCAGGTGTTGCGATCTTTCCAATCAATGATGGACGAAAGCTTTTCCGCGCCGATGACCAACACGGTGTCATACGTGCGCGACATGATGAACTGCTGGCCGATTTCGAGTCCGTAAATAAATCCTGAGCAAGCCGCTTCCAGATCGAAAGCCGCCGCGCGGTTTGCCCCGATCTTCTGTTGCACGAGGCAGGCGGTGGACGGGAACACCATGTCCGGCGTGATGGTCGCGACGATGATGAGATCAATCTGATCCGCCGTGACGCCGGCGGATTTCATCGCGCGTTCAGCAGCCTTGGTTGCGAGGTCGGATGTGAATTCGTCTTTGGCGGCGATGTGACGTTCCTTGATGCCGGTGCGGGACGTGATCCATTCGTCGCTGGTATCAACGAGCTTTTCGAGTTCAGCGTTGGTGAGAATCTTTTCCGGCACATACGAGCCGACGCCAGCGATGGAAACAGTGCGGCCTGTGAAATTATGTTTAGCGCGCGGGTTGGTGAATTTTTTTTGGGATGCACTCATGCTGTGGCGGAAGCGGCAGGTTATGCGGCGAGACGTTCGTTGGCGAGGGCGATCTGTTTGATGATTGTTGCGTTGAGGCCGTGCTGGACTTCCTCGGTGGCGATGCGGATGGCGTGCATGATGGAGCGTTCGCGCGAGGAACCGTGGCACTTGATGACGTTGCCGTTGAGACCGAGCAACACCGCGCCGCCGTAGACTTCAGGATCAAGACGGCGTTTGAGTGAACGAAACGCGCCTTGCGATAGGATCGCGCCGAACTTGCGGAGCGGATTGGAGGTCAACTCCGCCTTGAGCATCTGCATCATCGCGTAACCGAGGCTCTCGGCGGTTTTCAAAACGACGTTGCCGGTGAAACCATCCGCCACGACCACATCCACGCCATCGTTGAAGAGATCGAATCCCTCGACGTAACCGATGAAATTGAGATCAAGCAACGCGCAAAGCCGCGCGGCTTCGCGGGTGAGATCGTTACCCTTGGATTCTTCAGAGCCGTTGCTCAAGACGCCGACGCGGGGTTTGGCGATACCGAGAATTTCACGCGCGTAAAGATTTCCCATGACGGCGAACTGCGCGAGGTGCGACGGCTCACAAACGGGATTCGCGCCCGCATCCAGCAGGACGAAGTCACCCGTGCGAGAAGGCATGCGGCAGGTCAGGGCAGGGCGCTCCACACCTTCGAGACGGCGAAATTTCATCGAGCCAGCGACAAGCGCGCCGGTATTGCCGGGGGAAATGACGGCGTCCGCTTTGCCTTCGCGTGCGAGTTCGATGGCGCGAACCATCGAGGAATCCTTTTTCTTGCGGATGCCTTCGACAGGGCTGTCGTCCATCGTCAACACCTCGGAGGCATGGACTATCTGGGCACGAGAATCGGTGAGACCGACTTCGCTTAGAGCGGGACGGATTTTATCCTCCTGACCGACGAGCAACACGGATGTGATCCGCGAGTCGGCTTCGAGGGCTAGTTTGACGCCTTTGACGACGACCGCACAACCGTGGTCGCCACCCATGACATCCAACGCGATTCGCATAGAGCTGAGGGAA
>JAYUAV010000524.1:0-5607 GCA_043741175.1 Verrucomicrobiota bacterium | reverse complement strand
GCAACTAAAGCGGCGACAAGTCACTACACTCCAAAGCCGAAAACCATTCCGCCACGCTCTCACGCATCCGAAGAAAAAAGTTGTCTCGCCGCGTCTGCGAGGGCATTAAGCCAGCATGAATTACTACATCGCGGCCATCATCGGGCTTGTCAGCGGCGTGACCAGTGGACTTTTTGGAGTAGGCGGCGGCATCATCATGGTGCCTGCCATGGTTTATTTTCTCAGCCCGCCGGTGCGCGACATCAAACAAGCCATCGGCACATCTCTCGTCATCATCATCCCGACAGCGATCATGGGTTCGTACAAACATTATACGCAGGCGAACATCGAATGGCGCACGGTGCTGGCGATTGCGCCGTTGGCCGTGGTGGGAAGTTATTTCGGCGCATGGCTCACGACGCAGGTTCACGCGGATAATCTGAAGCGCGGCTTCGGCGGATTCATCATTCTCGTGGGCGTGAAACTTCTCATGGGCAAGTGAACGGGTACGACTCGAAGTGGCGGTCAGCGTGTGGCAGCCGAGAGACGGATATGGATTGCGGCGACTTGTCGTCCCGGCAGCACCGCGTTCCTTGTCGCGTCGTAGCGAAGCGAAAACGGAAGCGGTGCGTCGCATTGAGAAAGACGCGTGTATTACAAGAGTGCGAACCCACCCCATGTGCCGAGCCGCTCTGCGCGGCTCTGCCTGAGCGACAAGTCGCTCAGGCAATGAAAGCGGTGACAAGTCTCCGCACTCCAAAAACTGCGCGGCAGTTTCAGTCACACCCACCATGTTCTCTTTTGTAGGCGACGAGGTAACGAGTCGTAACCCTGCGAAGGCTGGTGACGAGTCGTTCCGGGGAAGCACTCCTTACGTCGTGCCCTACAGTTGAAGTAAAGCCGACGATACGTCGGCGCTCCTAGCCGAAGGAGTCAACCGCTTCTGTGTTGCTGGCCTTGAGATAGGCTTGCTGGGCAAAAGCGGGGTCAATCGTTGCGCCCATGCACAAAGACAAGGACGCAAGTGCAAAACAAAGCCCCGGCAGGGGCGAAAGAAAACCTGCGAAGGTCTGTCGCCCCTGACGGGGCTTGTTGGTTCGGCACTTTTCCCACGGCTGTCGCCGTGGGCTACCCTCTGGCGCAACTCCGTTGCTGAAACCCGATTTCGGAGTCCGGGGAGCACACCCGCCCTAGGTGTGGCGGAACGCGCCCTCGCGTTCCGCAATTCGGACGACGGATTGGTGCGTCGAACGGAGCGTCTGGACCGAGCGCATGTTGACGCGGCTCACGACGGGTGAGCTGGCAGACCGGGTCTGGTTCGCACTGTGGGCTGATGAGCTTGGCAACAGAACACGAGTGGACGCGTACAATCGTAAGACTACGAACCCACTGACTGGAGAGCCGGATGCAGGAAATCCGCCCGTCCGGTTCGGAGCGAGAGGGGCAAGGTCAATCCCTTGTCCCTCTCCCTATCCCAGTCAACGGTGCGTGAACAAACTATCCATGATGACTTCCTTAGTTTTCCACAGCAGCGACATCGTCAACGACAGCGGCAGCAACACGAGCAACATCAGCATGGGTTGCCCGATGTATTGGAGACGGAGGAGTATGTTGATCAAGCTGCTCGGCAGATTCGGCATCTGTAACAGAAATACGTAGCCCGACGCGATGACCAACAACAGCACGAGCAGGGAGCGGTTGATCGCGGTGAACTGACGCGTCTCCTGGCGCAGCATTTCGTCGGGAATCATTTCACCGAGGCGCGCGATGACGAGGTTTAGGTTGAACAGGAAGAGCAGCGATGTCACCGCGAGCAATCCCACAACGGTGGTGAAGAATGAATTATCCGGCATCCGATTCCACCAGTAGAGAAACGGGCTTAGACCAAAGTTCACCAATGCGACGAGCCGAGCGCGATCCAATGCGAGCCGCCACGGGCGTTCTTGTTTTTGAAACGCGCCGATCTGCCAGAGTCCGTAGAGGATTAATCCCGTGGTGAGCATCGCTGGCGCGATGCTGAACGCGCGAAACCATCCGCCTACCGCCGTGCCCACGCAGATGATCAGTGCGGCGGGCAATCCCCAGAACAACGCTGAGAGTCCGCGCACGAGTTTGCCGAGCGCGTGGAGCAGTTCGGGATTGGGCGGGGTGTCCATTAGTTCGAGGATGGAGGATAGAGAATGGAGGATAGATCGGCAATGTGCTGGATTATCGCCATCTTCAATCCTCTATCTTCCATTCTCTCAAACAGCGACATCAGAAGCTCAGATACGTGTAGGACTTCAGCCCACGTTCGTAGTCATCCAGCAATCGCATCGCCTCACTTGGCTTCATGCGGTCGGACTTGATGGCTTCGTCCATTTGCGCCTTCATGCGCCGCTTCAATTCATTTTCGTCGTATTGCACAGACGCGAGGCATTGGACGATGGTGTTGCCCTCGATGATTTCTTCGACGTAATAACCCGTCGGCTCGTCGGGATCCAGGAACACATGCACTTCATTCACTCGACCGAATAAGTTGTGCAGATCGCCCATGATGTCCTGATACGCGCCCATCAGGAAGAAGCCGATGTAGTAAGGCACTTGCTTGCCGTCGCCGTTGTAACTGAGCTTGTGCAGCGGAAGTGTGTCGCGCACGTCGCGCAAATCAATGAACTTGTTGATCTGTCCGTCTGAATCACAAGTGATGTCCACGAGTGTTGCCTCGCGTGTCGGACGCTCGTTCAACCGGCTCACGGGCATGATGGGAAACAATTGTCCGAGTGCCCAGTGATCCAGCAACGATTGGAACACGGAGAAGTTGCACAGGTATTGATCGCAAAGGCTGTCTTCGAGTTTGCGGATTTCGTCCGGGATGTAAGCCTGCCCTTTGAAACTCTCCACGACCGCACCGCCGATTTCCCAATAGAGATTTTCGATCTTGGCCTTGTCCGGCAGATCCATCATGCCCAGCGTGAACATGTGTTGCGCATCATCGCGACGTTCCTGCGCGTCGTGATATGCTTCAAGCTTGTTCAATTTGGCGAGGTTCTTCTTGATGTCGAGCAGTTCGCGCACGATGGGCTGCTCGTTGTCGCCGTAAGTGAAATTGATGTCAGGATGCGTCTTACCGATCGCGCCGAACACTTCCACCACGAGCACGCTGTGATGCGCGACGATGGCGCGCCCGCTCTCGCTGATGATGTCGGGGTGAGGAACTTTCTCTTGGTTACAGACGTCGGCGACGTAATAAACGATGTCGTTCGTGTATTCTTGGAGCGAATAATTCGTCGAGCTGTCGAACGCCGACCGGCTACCGTCGTAATCCACACCCAGCCCGCCGCCCACGTCGAGGTATTCGATGTCAAAACCCATCTTGCGAATCTTGCAGTAAAACCGCGTCGCTTCCTGCACCGCCTTTTTCACGGTGAGAATATCCGGCACTTGTGAGCCGATGTGGAAATGAATCAGCTTGAGGCAATGGCCGAGGTTTTCCGCCTTCAACAATTCCGTCGCTGCGAGAATTTCTGCTGTGCTCAATCCGAACTTTGCATTCTCGCCACCGCTCTCGGCCCATTTGCCCGCGCCCTTGCTCAACAACCGCGCGCGGATTCCGACGAGGGGTTCAACACCGAGTTGTTTTGACACCACGATGATCTGTCGCAACTCCTCAAGCTTCTCGACGACCATGATGACCTTCTTGCCCAGCTTCGTGCCCAGCAACGCCATCTTGATGAACTCAACATCTTTGTAGCCGTTGCAGATGATGAGGCTGCCCATCTGGTTCTGTAACGCGAGTCCGGCGAAGAGTTCCGGCTTGCTGCCGACTTCGAGACCGAAATCAAATTGCTTTCCCGCGTCGAGAATTTCTTCCACAACTTCGCGGAGCTGGTTCACCTTGATTGGGAACACACCGCGATACTTGCCCTGGTAGTTGAACTCGGTGATGGAATTGCGGAACGCGCGATTGATGGACTCGACGCGGTGACGAAGAATATCCTGGAAACGAATGAGCAACGGAAACTTCAGTCCGCGCCCGCGAGCTTCTTCGACCACGTCAGAAATTTCCACTGCGGTGCCAGCATCCTGCAACGGCGTGGCGATGACTTCGCCTGCGTCATTGATGTCGAAATATTTCGCTCCCCAGCGGTGGATGTTATAGAGATTGCGCGCCGCGTTGGTGTCCCAATGCGTCGCCGCGTCGGTAGAATTGCTCATCTAGTTTGCTTCAAGCCGGACGCACTATAAAAAGCTGTGCAGATAAATCAATAAGCGTGACGAAAAAGTTTTTTCCTGGGAGTTGTCCGCCTCGCCTTCGCGTTCGATCAGGGCCGGTGGCGGCAACTGGTCGCCGCAGTCACGCGGCGACATCCGCCTTTGTCTGGCTACGGCGCGACGGGCCGCTTCACATCCGTTACGCTCCGCGCAACGAACGCGTCAAACCCAAAACTCGAAACCTCGCTTCAGTTGACAACTCTCTTAGGCACTGTAGTGCCGGAGGTAGCGTGTCTCTGCAAAGACTCCGGCATCTCTATGTCCCGCACGGCAAGCCGGAGAAAACCAAACAGCAAAAACAAACAACCAATGGGACATTCTCTCCTGAGATACACAGGGGACATTTCTAAAGAGTTCCGACACACGCCGGAAAACCCTTGCGAACAGAGTGAGGTTTGAATAATTTTCCGCCCGTCGCTTCAACCGCGCGAGTGCTGTTTCCGGCTTCGGTTCTTGATTCCCGTCAGGAAAGTAAACGCGGTTCTGTGGGTTGGTAGCTCAGTTGGTAGAGCAGTGCCCTTTTAAGGCATTGGTCCGGGGTTCGAGTCCCCGCCAACCCACCACTTTTGTTTGGGTTTCCGATAGGTCAAAGGTTTCCCAGACGTTTTAATAACTGAACGTTCCTCCTTTGACATATGAAGAACGGTAAGCTTCCTCTCACAATTTCGGAAGCTGGTGTATCAACCAAGAATTACAAGGGCACGCAAACTCACAACGGAAAAAATCGCGTTTTTCTCCCGCCGCATTACCCCACTACCGGTTTTATCACCTACGTTTTGAAAGAGCCTCTGAAGTCCACGGTTCTCCGGCAACGCCAACTCTTACTGCCGGTAAGTGGCGTGTGATTGCAGCCAAGTTAGATCGTTCTGGATTTCTGCGTAAGTCGCCGTGGGGTGCGCTGCATTGTGGTCGTGCCAGCGCCCATCGCCTTCTGCCATGCCGGGATTGTTGAACTTCGCGCTGATCCATTTGTGAATTTCCGCATGTCCGTCTGCAAGCGCGAACACGGATCTTTTGCCATGCTGATTGCCAGGGTAGTGATACATCGTGGCAGTCATGTGAACCCCAAACTGTGGGCGGCAAATGCTGAACGGATGTAGTTCTCCAAAAACAAACGTGTCGGTGGAGCGCGTCACGGATGTGGTCTTGAGAAAAACACGCCAGCCAGTGCTGGGTTCGTTGTGATACGCGGCGGCATTCCAACCAACGAAGGTGTTCATGCCATAGCTGCGCGGGCGATAGTACGTCACCGCGCCCACAGTCGTCAGTGCCTTGTCAGACGGACAGCGGAAACTTGCTTTTGATTTCGCCATGTACGGCGCGAGCAACGAGACACGTTCGGAAACCATCCCGTCGGCAGTCCGTGGATCGGTG
>JAYUAV010000523.1:0-3932 GCA_043741175.1 Verrucomicrobiota bacterium | reverse complement strand
TTTCATGGAGGCCGCTTAATTGCGGCAAAACGCTTCGCGCGATAGATCGCCCGTCAGATGTTTTCGCCCATCGTTGGTGGCGGTTGATACCTCGATTCAACCTCAGGTGTGAGCGCAGCCGTCTCGCTCGCCAGCACACGGTAGTTTTTGATCTGGAACGAAACCTCACGCCCGTCTTCAAGACCGAGTTGCGCATATTCCTCCTTGGTCATACGACTGCGGATAATCAGGCCGCTCGGCAACTCCAGTTCCAACCGCAGCAGGATGCCGAGGAAGAACGTGTGTCGCAGCACCGCGCGATACGGCAGCAGACTCAAGTCGCTGGAAACCTGCACCGCATAAGGACGGAAACCGATGCGTAATCGCGATCCATCCGCGTGGCCATCAGCAGAAAATTGAACTTCGTTGATGCGCGCCACACCGCCGCGCACTTCCGTGTCCAACACATTCATCACGCCGACGAAGCGCGCCACGAATTCATTCGCAGGTTGCTCATAGACTTCACGCGGCGTGCCGATCTGTTCGAGATTGCCCTTCGAGAAAATCACGATGCGATTGGAAACTTCCATCGCCTCTTCCTGATCATGCGTGACGAAAATCGTCGTCACGTTCAGATCGTGGTGCAATGTCACCAACCACTCACGCAACTCTTGGCGAATTTTTGCATCCACCGCGCCGAATGGTTCATCGAGCAGCAAGACGCTCGGCTTGGGCGCAAGCGCACGGGCGATGGCAACGCGCTGACGTTGACCACCGGAAAGCTGATGCGGGAAACGTTTCTCCAATCCACTCAAGCCGAACAGTTCGATCAGTTCCGCCACGCGCGCTTCAGCATCGGCCTTCTTCCACTTCTTGATCTTAAGACCAAAGGCGATGTTCTTGAACACGCTCATGTTCTTGAACAACGCGTAGCTCTGGAAAACAAAACCGATGTTGCGCTGCTGCACGGCCACGTCATTGACGCGTTGGCCACGGATGAAGATGTCGCCCTCGGTCGGCAACTCCAGACCGGCAATCATCCTCAACACCGTCGTCTTACCGCCGCCGCTCGGGCCGAGCAACCCGACGAGTTCGCCGTCGTTGACGGTGAAGTTCACCCGGTTGACGGCAGTGACTTCGCCAAACTTTTTGCTGACACCTTTTAACTCAATGCTCACGTTAAGTTGATAGTGGAGAGTGGATAGTTGATAGAAAGGCGATCATCACGCCTTGAGTTGTGATGCTCGCAGCCCGCTTAACATGCGGCCTTGCTCTTCGGCGGCAATGTATAGCTTCTTGAATTCTGCTTCATTTAGGAAGCCTTGCTTCTTGGCGATGAAGGATTGTGAAACAACTTCAAAAACTGAACCCGTAGCGATCTCAAGGAATCTTGCAAAGTCGTTCTTGGAAAACCGTGAGCTTCCTTCTGCAATGTTAGACGAAATGGAGACGGCTGCGCGTCGCATCTGACTAGTCAGCCCAAAACGCTCATCGCCCGGAAAATCCTTTGTGGCGGAATAAGCCATGTCCGCGAAATCAATCGCCTTATGCCACGTCTCCAATTTTTCAAATGTGAACATATAATTCCTTTCGTTGGACGTTATCTGTTTCAAGCGACCTCGCGAATGCAGTCCGCTCTATCAACTATCCACCATCAACTATCCACCTTTTCGATCTGCGCCTGCTGCGCCAGTTCAAACTCCCGATGCTGCCGCCATTCGAGAAACGTCTTGAATGCCAGCGTCACCAAAGCCAGCAACGCCAACAAACTCGCCACGGCAAATGCCGCCGGCCCCTGAAACTCGTCATTCAAACTCTCGACGCGCAACGGCATCGTCTGCGTCTTGCCCGCGATGTTTCCGCTCACCACTCGCACTGCGCCGTATTCGCCCATCGCGCGGGCGTTGCAAAGAATGACGCCGTAGATCAAGCCCCACTTCACACTCGGTAACGTGACGTGCCAGAAAGTTTGCCACCCATTCGCGCCAAGCGTGAGCGCGGCTTGTTCCTGATCCGTGCCAGTGGCCTGCATCACGGGGATCAGTTCGCGCGCAACAAATGGGAACGTGATGAACACCGTCGCCAGAATAATTCCCGGCACAGCGAAGATGATTTTCAGATCGTGATCGCGCAGCCATTCGCCGAAGAAACCTTGCAGACCGAACAGCACAATGAACATCAAACCCGCAACAATGGGCGAAACTGAGAACGGCAGATCAATCAGCGTGATGAGCAGCGTCTTGCCTCGGAACTCAAACTTGGCGATGGCCCATGCCGCTGCCAGACCGAAGATGACATTCAAAGGCACGCAGACCGCCGCGACAAGCAAGGTGAGTTTGATCGCAGCCCACGCATCGGGATGTGTGAGCGCCTTCCAATAAACATCCCAACCTTTGCTGAACGCCTGCGCGAACACATTCACCAGCGGCAGCAGCAGAAACACGACACAGAAAATCATCGCGATGCTGATGAGCGTCCACTTGGCCAGTGGCGATTCCTCCGTGCTACGCTGGGATTTGGCGCGACCGGCGGTGAATTGTCTTTTGGTGATTCCAGCCATGTTATTTCGCAAATTTGTTCGCCCACTGTTCGATAAGATTGATCACCGCCAGCATCACGAATGAAAATGCCAGCAGCACCACCGCCATCGTCATCGCCCCGGCGTAATCGTATTCCTCCAACCGCATCACGATCAGATACGGCGCGATCTCCGTCTTGAACGGCAGATTACCGGAGATGAAAACAATCGAGCCGTATTCGCCGATGGCTCGTGCGAACGCCAGCGCAAATCCTGTGATGATCGAAGGCAACAGCGACGGCGCGATCACGCTGATGAATGTGCGCCATCGCCCCGCTCCCAGAGTGGCTGAAGCTTCTTCAACTTCGCGCTCGAAATTTTCCAACACTGGCTGAAGCGTCCGCACCACAAACGGCATCCCTACAAACGTCAGCGCGATCACCACGCCGAGCGGCGTGAATGCTCCTTTGATTCCTAGCGGCACGAGATATTGTCCAAGCCAGCCATTCGCGGCGAACAGATTGGCGAGCGTCAGACCGGCGACAGCGGTCGGCAACGCGAACGGAAAATCCACCAGTGCATCCACCAAGCGTCGTCCGGGAAAATCGTAACGGGTCAACACCCATGCGAGCAGCGTGCCGAAGATGGCGTTCGCCACCGCTGCGATGAGCGACGCGCCGAACGTAAGTTTGTAAGCCGCCAGCGCGCGTTCCGTGGTGGCGAGCCGCCAGAATTCGCTCCACGGAATCCCCAGCGTTTTCACGATCAACCCGCCGATGGGAATCATGACAATCGCGCTCAGGTAAAAGAGCGTGAAGCCCATCGTCAGCCCGAAGCCGGGCAATGCGTTGAATTTTTTCTCTGCCATGTGCGCTGGAAAGCTGGTGCAGACTAGCGGAGTTGACTGATTGAGCGCAAACGCATCTTTGACTCAGCGTTGGCTGGTTTGGATTTTATCGAACGAGCCGCCCTCGCCGAAGTGCGCCTTCTGCGCCTTCTGCCAACCGCCGAACACCTCATCAATCGTGAAGAGTTCCAGCTTAGGAAACTCTGCCGCATACTTCGCCGCAATCTCGGCGTTGCGCGGGCGGTAGTGACGCTTCGCCGCGATCTCCTGCCCCTCCGGCGTATAGAGATATTCGAGATACGCTTTGGCAACGGCTTCTGTGCCGCGACGTTTTGCATTCTTGTCCACGACTGTCACCGGCGGCTCGGCCAAAATGCTGATGGATGGCCAGATGATTTCAAATTCACCCTTGCCGGATTCAGCGAGCGAGAGGATCGCCTCATTCTCCCAACCCACGAGCACGTCGCCGATGCCGCGTTGCACGAAAGTTGTCGTCGCGCCGCGAGCGCCGGTATCAAGCACCGGGACATTCTTGTAGAACTTCGTGACGAACTCTTTCGCCTTCGCTTCATCGCCACCGTTCTTCTT